>JAWWOL010000459.1:0-3189 GCA_033851695.1 Frankiales bacterium | reverse complement strand
CGGTGCTGTTCGCGGTGGTCTCGCTCGTGGTCAGCTTCGTCGGGATCAGGGCCGGCAAGGACGACGTCGACCCCTCGGTCGTCCCGGGCATCGGCTGACCCCTCGCCTCCGTACGGCGCTTCCCCGTACGACCTCAGCGGCGCCTCGTGGACCTCGGTCCGCGGGGCGCCGCTGTCGTTGCCCTCAGTGGCCGGTGAAGGCCGGCAGGCTCAGGCTGGTCCGGCCCTCGATCGCGGCCAGCACCGTCTCGACCGTCTTCATCAGCTTGTCCAGCCGCAGGATCTCGGCGTCGTGGAAGGCAGGACCTTCGCTCCGGCCGACCAGCACCACGCCGACCCCGGTGACCGCGGCCACCGCGAGCTCGGCGTGCAAGCCTTCGGGCAGGTTGAAGGAGCCGTAGTGGGCGACCCGGCTCGAGCGCATCGGCTGCCGGCCGCTCCAGGTGACCTCGGGCGCCCACGCCGTACGGGACCGTGCCGCGGGGTCGTCGCTCGCGAAGCCCAGCGCCCAGTCGGCGGCCAGGATGCGCGGGCAGGCGTCGGTCAGGACCTCGAGGGTCCGCCCGGACTCGCGGGCGAGCGCGGAGATCAGATCGAGCTCCGGGCTGCTGTCCTTGGTCATGCCGGACCGTCGCAGGCCCAGGACGACCACGCCGGGGACGCCGCCCAGCGCGACCAGCAGCGCGTCGAGCTGTTCCGGCTCGCCGTCGAGGAGCAGGTGGTCGACCGCCTCGGTCAGCCGCCCGCCCAGCACGTCGATGGCTCGCACGTCGATGCCGCGGGACGCGATGAGACCGGTGATCGTGGCCAGCATGCCGGGTCGGTCCGGCACCGCCAGGCGCAGCGAGAAGAGCATGGTGCGTCCCCGTTTCTGAAGGTCACCGCTCCTTCGGCACGCTATGTGTCCGGGCGGTAACAGTCAGAGAACGTTCGGGATAAATGATCATGGAGTTGAGCAGGCGAACGGGTGACCGGGAGAGTCCCACGCCTGGCCACGGAGGTAGCGTCGAACCATGACTTCTCGCTTGGACGGTACGGTCGCGCTGGTCACTGGCGCGAGCTCAGGAATCGGCGAAGCCACGGCTCTCGCCCTCGCAGGGCAGGGCGCAGCGGTCGCGCTCGCCGCCCGCAGAAAGGACCGGCTCGAGGTCCTCGCCGACAAGATCCGCGGAGACGGGGGCAGGGTGCTGGTGCTCGAGGCGGACATCACCGAGCAGGACCAGGCGGTCGGCGTCGTCGAGCGGACCGTGGCCGAGCTGGGCCGGCTGGACACGCTGGTGAACAACGCCGGCTTGATGCTGCTCGGCCCGGCCGTCGGTGCGGACACCACCGAGTGGTCGCGGATGGTGCAGATCAACCTGATGGCCTTGATGTGGTGCTCGGACGCCGCGCTACCCCACCTGCTGGCCGCCGCCGAGCAGGACCCGCGCCGGGTCGCCGACCTGGTCAACATCAGCTCGGTCGCCGGGCGCTTCCCGCGCAGCGGCAGCGCCGCCTACAACGCGACCAAGCACGCGGTGACCGGGTTCAGCGAGGCGCTCCGGCAGGAGGTCACCCAGCGCCACGTCCGGGTCTCGCTGGTCGAGCCCGGCGCCGTCGCCACGGAGCTGGCCGGACACAACAAGCCCGAGGTCCTCGAAGGCATGCGGGCGAGGTTCGGCGACATGGAACGCCTGCATGCCGAGGACATCGCCGACGCGGTGTCGTTCATCGTGACCCGACCGCGGCACGCGGCGGTCAACGAGGTCCTGATCCGGCCCACCGAGCAGCTCTGAGCCGAGCCGACCTTCACCCGCAGGCTCGCCGGTCGTACTGTTGGTGGGAAAGGTCGTTCACGTCGCGGCCACCCGGCCGTCCCCCGTCGGCCATCTTCGAGCTGTAATTACGTGGTGGGCGGCGGGGGCACCCGAGACGCCTGCAAGGCCAAGCATCGGAGCGCTAGCGAGTGACGCCAGTGATTGTCTCGATCGTCGCTGTCGTGCTGGCCGGCGTGGCAGGTGGCTTGCCCTCGCGTGGCCGGTTCTGGAGGAGGGGCTCCCGCGTGGTCGACGAGCCGGCACCCGAGGTGTCCGGTTCCTCCGCACTTTCGTTGCCGCTGCCGACCGGCGTGGTCCCCCCCGGAGTGGGCAAGCCGCGTGTCGTGACCGCCTACCCGCTGCCTATCCGGTCCGAGCCCGCCTCGACGTCGCACCCCGACCTGCGCGGCTACCGGCTGCTGGCCGACACCGAGGACCTCGACGACCCGCTGCTCGTCGGCCCGGACGGGCGGGTCCTCGACACCTGGCGCGAGGGCTACCCGTACAACGAGCGGATGGCCCGGCCGGAGTACGAGCGGCACAAGCGGTTGCTCCAGATCGAGCTGCTCAAGATGCAGTCGTGGGTCAAGGAGACCGGCCAGCGCGTGGTGATCCTGTTCGAGGGGCGCGACGCGGCCGGCAAGGGCGGCACGATCAAGCGGTTCATGGAGCACCTCAACCCGCGCGGCACCCGCGTCGTGGCGCTGGAAAAGCCCAACACCCGCGAGGCCACCCAGTGGTACTTCCAGCGGTACGCGGCCCACCTGCCGTCCGCCGGCGAGATCGTGATGTTCGACCGGTCCTGGTACAACCGGGCCGGCGTCGAGCACGTCATGGGGTTCGCCGGCTCCGACCAGTACCGCGAGTTCATGCGCCAGACGCCGCAGTTCGAGGACATGCTCGTCCGGGACGGGCTGCTGCTGGTCAAGTTCTGGTTCTCGGTGTCGCGGTCGGAGCAGCAGACCCGGTTCATCATCCGGCGCATCGACCCGGTGCGGCAGTGGAAGCTGAGCCCGATCGACCTTGCCTCGTTGGACAAGTGGGACGACTACACCGAGGCCAAGGAGGCGATGTTCTTCTACACCGACACGCCGCACGCGCCGTGGACCGTGGTCAAGAGCAACGACAAGAAGCGGGCCAGGATCGAGGCCATGCGCCACGTGCTGTCCCGGCTGGACTATGCCGACAAGGACGTCGAGATCGTCGGCCAGCCCGACCCGGCGATCGTCGGTCCCGCCGCCTACGTGCTGGAGACCGGCGAGCGGGCCGACCGTTCCTTCCCCCCGCTGTAGCCGCGCGGTGACCTCTGAGGGGCAGCACGAGCCGGACCACCGGATGAGCCTCGCGGCTGAGCGGACCTACCTGGCCCAGCTGCGTACGGGGCTCGCGCTGCT
>JAWWOL010000441.1:0-3480 GCA_033851695.1 Frankiales bacterium | reverse complement strand
GGCCGAGCGCCTTCAGGTCGCGTGGGCCGATGCGGTAGCGCGGCCCGGTGAGGATGCGGACCAGCGCCGGGTTGGCGGTCGGCTCGGCCATCACCTCCAGGACGGCCACGACGTCGGCGACCTCCGGCATCTCGAGCAGACCACCGAGCCCGACCACCTCGACCGGGATGCCGCGCTCGGCCAGCGACCGGTGGATCAGCGCAAAGTCGCTGCGGCGACGGCAGAGTACGGCGATCTCGGCCGGAGCGGTCCCCCCGGCGATGCACTCCTGGAGCCGGTCGGCGAGCCACTCGACCTCGTCGACGACGGTGGTGTGCAGTGCGGTCCGCACCTGGCCCGGCACTGTGCGGCCTGGCTCGAGCGGTGGCACCTCGACGTAGGGTCGGCGCCCGCTTGGCTGCTCGGCGCGCAGCGTCTCGGAGACGGCGTTGGCCGCGTCGAGGATGAGGCTGCCGTTGCGAAAGCTGGTCAGCAGGTAGAGCGGGTCACTGCCCGCCGGGCTCGGGAAGTGCTCCGAGAACCGGAGCAGGTTGCCGATGGACGCGCCCCGCCAGCCGTAGATCGACTGGCACGGGTCACCCACCGCCGTCACCGGGTGGCCGCCGGAGAACAGGTGGGACAGCAGGACGCGCTGGGCCACGCCGGTGTCTTGGTACTCGTCCAGGAACACCAGCGGGAACCGCTCACGCTCGCTGGCGCCGACCTCGGGGCAGATCTGCGCGATCTCCGCCGCGAGCGCGACCTGGTCGCCGAAGTCGACCAGGTCGAGCTCGGCCTTGCGGGCACGGTAGCGGTCGACCAGGTCGAGCAGCTCGTCGCGGATCTTGCAGGCCTCGCCGATCTCACGCAGCGCCTTGACGCCACCGACCACGGCAGCAGCGCTCGCGATGGTGCGGGCGTCGAATGCCCGCACGTCGCCCGGCAGCCGCAGGTGCTCGGCCATCTCACCGTCGAGGTCGAGCATCCGCTCGGCGACCGTGGGCGGCATCCAGGTCCAGGTCTCGTACGGACCCGGTGCTGCCCGTACGACGCGCAGCGCCAGCTGCCAGCGGCCGGCCTCGGTCAGCAGCCGCGAGTCGGGCTCGCGGCCGATCCGCAGCGCGTGGTCCTTGATCAGCGAGGCGGCATAGGCATGGTAGGTCGACACCGTCGGCTGGTCGTCGGGCTCCGGCTGGTGCAGGCTGACCGGCAGCAGCTCGCCGGACGGCCCGAGCCGGGCCAGCCGGGCCAGCGCATCGCGCACGCGTTCGGCCAGCTCGGAAGCCGCCTTGTTGGTGAAGGTCAGGCCGAGGATGCCGTCGGGGCGGATGCGGTGCCAGGCCACGGCGTGCACGATGCGCGCAGCCATCACCGTCGTCTTGCCGGAGCCGGCGCCGGCGATGACGAGCTGCGGCTGCAAGGGAGCAGTGACGATCTCGAGCTGCCGGTCGGTGAACGGCTTGTCCAGCAGCGCCCTCAGGTAGTGCCCGTCGGCGGACGGGATCAGCTCGTCGGCCATCAGGACACCACCGAGTCGCCGGCGTCCTGAGCCGGGCAGGCCCTGGTGAACGCACACGTCTCGCACCGGTCGTTGACCCGGGCAACGAACAGCTCGGCCCGGATGCCGCTCGCCGTGGACCGCAGGAGATCCTCGGCCCAGCCGGCGTTCTCGGCCTGACCGACCGACGGCTCCAGGGGAACCTGCCACTGGATCTTGGGCAGCCCGTCCCCACCGGACCTGACACCCTGACCGGCCCGCAGCTGCACCAGCTCGGCTCCGCCCACCTCGGGATCGCCCTCGACCTTGCCAGCGAGAGCGCCTGCCAGCACGGCGATCTGGTAGACACCGAGCTGGGGGTCGGCCGCGACCTTGTCGGCGTTCGGCGGGCTCTTCGACGTCTTGAAGTCGACGACCACGATGCGACCCTGGTCGTCGAGCTCGACCCGGTCGAAGGAGCCGCCGAGCCGGGTGTCCTCGTACGGGACGGAGAACTCCCACTCGGAGGCGACCCACTCGCGGCCACGGTCGAGGGCGTGCCAGTTGAGGAACCGTTCGAGTGCCTTGCCGGCCTGGAGCCGCTCGCCCTCGCGCTGCCAGCGTGCGTCGAAACCCAGCGAGCCCCAGACCTGGTCCAGCCGGTCGAGCAGCACCGGCAGCTCAGCCGGCACCGCGCCGGTCGCCACCATGCTGGCCAGAGCATGGACCACCAGGCCGAAGCCGGCAGCGGCGGTCGAGGCCTGCACGGCCTTGGCCTCGCGCTCGAGGAACCACTTGAGCGGGCACTCCTGGAATCCGGCGACGGCCGACGCGGACAGCGCCAGCGGCAGGTCGACCGGCCGCACCGGCGCGGCCCCGGGACTCGGCTCGCGCATGCCCCACCAGTGCTCCGGGTGCGCGGAGGGTACGAGCGGAAGCCCGTCCGGGCCGACCGCGGCGAGCCTTGCCAGTGAAGCGGCGGCGGCGACCCGCAGCGGCTCGGACGACGTCTCGTCGACCAGCACCCTGCGCAGCCGGCCGGTCAGCGAGGACAGCGAGAGCAGCCGGGCCGGCCGCTCGATCTTGTCAGGCACCGGCAGGCCGAGCTCGGAGAGGAACCGCGACGGCCGCTCACCGTCGTCGAGCGGTGAACGCACCGCGGTGACCAGCAGTCGCTGCCGGGCCCTGGTCACGGCCACGTAGAACAGCCGGCGCTCGTCGACGACCAGCGAAGCCGCCGTGGGCGCCGGCAGCGCGGCATCGCGGTCGAGCCGGTCGCCGTCGAGCAGCGACGCGCGGCGACGCACGTCGGGCCAGCCGCCGTCCTGGACGGACGCGACGACCACCAGGTCCCACTCGAGCCCCTTGGACCGGTGGGCGGTGAGCAACCGTACGGCTCCCCCGCCGGCCAGGACACCCTCGTTGCGGGACTGGGAAGGGATCTCCTGGGCCTGCAGCTCGTCGAGGAGGGCCTGCGTGCCGGCCCGCGGGCGTCGCTCCTCGAACCGGGCGACGGCGTCGAACAGGGCCACGACGGCGTCCAGGTCACGATCGGCGGCCCGTCCCTCCTGGCCGCCGCGGGCGGAGGCGCGGGACCAGCGGTAGGCCAGCCGGCTGGAGTCCCACAAGGCCCAGAGTGCCTGCTCAGCACCGGAAATCGCCCCGGCGTGCGGCTTGGCCGGATCGAACGTCATCACGGCCCGCGCGGCGGCCAGCAGCAGGTGCAGCTGGCGCAGCGACTTGCCGGTGCGCTCGTCGAGCATGATCGCGTCGCCCGGCGTGAGCACCGCCTCGCGGATCAAGGTGGCGCTCGCCCTGGGCAGCTGGAGCCGGCTGGCGGCCTCGCCGGTCTCCTCGTACCCCGCCAGGGTCTCCCGGTCGAGCTGACGCAACGCCCGGCCGAGCCGACGCAGGTCGGCTGGCGTCGCGCGCACCAGCGGCGACATCAGCAGCTCGCGGGCCCCGTCCTCGGTCAGCGTCTCCGGCCGGGAGGCGACGGAGAGCGCTGCGAGCAGCGGCGCCAC
>JAWWOL010000427.1:0-7958 GCA_033851695.1 Frankiales bacterium | reverse complement strand
CCTCGTCGGCGATCATCAGGGCGCCGAACTCGTCACACAGCGCCCGTACGCCTTGCAGGAACGCAGCGTCGTGGGTCAGCATGCCGGCCGCGGCCTGGACCATCGGCTCGACGATGATCGCCGACACAGACGAGCCTTCGCGCTCCATCAGCGTACGGAGCTCGGCCACCACCTCGAGCGCACGGGCGGCCGAGCCGACCGGCAGGCCCGGGGAGGAGACCTGGCGGGTCTCGAGCAGGATCGGTCGGTAGGTCGCATGGAACAACGAGATGCCGCCCACGCTGACCGCTCCCAGCGTGTCGCCGTGATAGCCCTCGGCGACGCTGACGAACAGCGGCCGGTGCTCGCCGCGCTGGGCCGCTGCCTGGTAGGCCATCTTCAGCGCGGCCTCGACCGCTGAGGCACCGTCGCCGGCGTAGAACACCTTGGACAGCCCGGGCGGCGCACAGGCCAGCAGCTTCTCGGCGAGCTCGATGCCCGGCTCGTGGGTGAGCCCGAGGAACGTCGAGTGCGCCAGCCGGCCGAGCTGGTCACGGACCGCGTCGTCGATCGCCGGCTCGCCGTGCCCGTGCACCGTGACCCACAGCGAGGACACCCCGTCGAGGTAGCGCCGGCCGTCGGTGTCGACGAGATACATGCCCTCGCCGCGGTCGATCACCAGCGGCTCGTCGGAGGGCCACACGGAGTGCTGGGTGAACGGATGCCAGACGCTGGCCAGGTCGCGGGCCACCCAGGACGCGGAGGACACGGCGGAGGAGGTACGGGTTTCGCTGTCGATGCTCACCGGCGCAGTCTCCCATGACGGGCCGATGCCGCCGCCACCCGTAGGCTGGTGCTGTGGCGAGATTCTCGGACATGGTGCGCAGTCGGACCGACCTCGACGAGGACGACCTCGCGTGGCTGCACCTGCTGATGGCGGAGTGGCAGCTGATCGCCGACCTGTCCTTCGCCGACCTGCTCCTCTACACGCCGATGCGGACCGATCTCGGCGAGGCGCCGGACTTTCTCGCGGTGGCCCAGATGCGCCCGACCACCGGCCCGACCTCGTTCCAGGACGACGTGGTCGGCCGGGTGGTCCAGGCCGGCAGGAGGCCGCTGATCGACGCGGCGTTCGCCGAGGGGCGGATCTGTCGCGAAGGTGATCCGGAGTGGCGCGAGGGCGTGCCGATCCGCGAGGAGACGATCCCCGTACGCCGTGGTGAACGCGTCATCGCCGTCGTCGCCCGGCACACCAACCTGTCGACGGCGCGGGCGCCCAGCCGGCTCGAGATCGCCTACCTGCAGAGCGCTGCCGAGCTGACCCAGATGGTCGCCGAGGGCCGGTTCCCGCTGCGCAACGCCAATCCCGAGCTCAGTGCCGGCCCGCGCGTCGGCGACGGGCTGATCCGCCTGGACGCCGAGGGCCGGGTGATCTTCGCCAGCCCCAACGCGCTGTCGGCGTACCGACGACTGGGGCTGACCGGTGACCTGATGGGCGCGCACCTGGGCGCTCTCACCGCGGACCTCGTACGGGAGGAGGGCCCGCTCGACGAGCCGGTCGCTGCGGCGCTCGAGGGGCGCAGTCCCCGCGAGCGGGAGTTCGCCGCCGAGGACGCGGTGGTGCAGGTCCGCGCGATCCCGCTGCTGCCGGCCGGCCAGCGCAGCGGAGCGATCGTGCTGGTCCGCGACGTGAGCGAGCTGCGGCTGCGGGACAAGCAGCTGCTCAGCAAGGACGCGACCATCCGCGAGATCCACCACCGGGTCAAGAACAACCTGCAGACCGTGGCTGCGCTGCTCCGGCTGCAGGCCCGGCGGCTCGGCTCTCCCGAGGCGCGGGCCGCGCTGGAGGAGTCGGTACGCCGGGTCGCCTCGATCGCCCTGGTCCACGAGACGCTGTCCCTCGCCCACGACGAGGCGGCCGACTTCGACGCCATCGCCGACCAGATCCTGGCGATGGTGGGCGACGTCGCCGTGCCCGAGGCACCGGTGGCGCACCGCCGTACGGGCAGCTTCGGCGTGCTGCCCGCCCAGGTCGCGACGCCGTTGGCGCTGGTGCTCACCGAGCTGCTGCAGAACGCGGTCGAGCACGGGCTGGGGGCGGGGGGCGGGGTGATCCACGTGGCAGCGTCGGTCACCGCAGGCATCCCGGCGCGGGGGAGTGACGGTGAGCCGTCGAGTCGGCTGCTGGTCGTCGTGGGTGACGACGGGGGCGGGCTGCCAGCAGGGTTCGACCTCGAGGCCTCGCCCCGGCTCGGCCTGCAGATCGTCCGGACCCTGGTGGTCGGCGAGCTGTCCGGCTCGATCCATCTGCGTGCCCGCGAGGGCGGCGGGACGGAAGCGGTGCTGGACCTGCCGCTGCCGCCCAGGGTCTGAGCGGCACACCGTCCGGACGGGAAAGCGTCCGGACGGTGCTGATGGTCCTATGAGCTCGGCGGGATCAGGGCCGGCTGGTGGTGCTCAGCTGCTGTGTACGGCCGTACGCTGACGGCGCTTGAGCGCGCGGCGCTCGTCCTCGGACAGGCCGCCCCAGACACCGGCGTCCTGACCACTCTCGAGGGCCCAGGTCAGGCAGTCCTCGACGACGGAACAACGCTGGCAGATCGCGCGGGCGTCCTCGATCTGCGACAGGGCCGGACCGGTGTTGCCGATGGGGAAGAAGAGCTCAGGGTCTTCGTCGCGGCAGGCAGCGCGGTGGCGCCAGTCCATTACGGCCAACTCCTCAGGTTAGTGACGGGCCGCTGGGTGTGCCCGTCGCTGTCGTGCGGGGTGATGCCGTGGTCCAAGAGAGTGAGAGATGCTTGTGAAGCAATTCACGAGCTCGGGCAGAGGGCTGGGGCCCGGGTTGAGCCGGACCCCCGTTTTGTTTCGAGCGCCACGCTAGTCGGCCTGATCCGGAAATTCCAGGGTCTGTGGCCTAGGTCACGATTCTGTCTCGGTGCCCGAACCGGGAGGCCGGCCGGGTCCGGTGGACACGCTTACTCCGCCCTCACGAATTCCCCGCAAATGCCGCATGAGGTGTCCGAATCGCCCGGAAATTTGGTGGTTCTGGCGGTGCTGCGCCGGGACTTGTGCCCAGGGACGTGTCAGGCGATGACAGTCAAGGCCCGGGGCACGCTGGCCAGCTCGAACCGGTCGTAGTCGCCGACATAGTCGCCGTCGACCTCGAGCGCCGCCGGGGCGGAGCCGGTCAGCACCAACGACGCCAGGTCGTGCCGGCGCGCGACGGTGCGCCCGTGGGGTCCCTCGTCGGAGAAGCTGGCCATCTGGGCGAGCACCCGCAACGTCCGGACCATCCGCATCCTGCGCATGGCGAACAGGTCGAGCCCGGTGTCGAAGCTCGCCTCGGGCGAGGGACGCAGCGGTCGGGAGCCCCAGTAGGTCCACGGCGAGGTGTTGGAGACCACCACCATCTGCAGGCCCTGGAGCGGCGGGTCGCCCGCGATGCTGTCGGTGCTGAGGTCGGCCCGGGTGCTGCCGTCGTAGAAGTGCCGCACGGCGGTGCGGACGTACAGCCGGGGGGTGGAGGTGGCGCCGTCGTGGCGGCGGGCCTCGACCAGGCGGGTCACCTCGGCGTCGTAGCCGATGCCGGCGCAGAACGCGAAGTAGCGGCCGTTGACCGTGCCGAGCCCGATGGCGCGCCGGCGCTCGGCGCGCAGCGACTCGAGCAGGGCGCTGGTCGCCTCGACCGGGTCGGCGGGCTGGCCGAGCCCCCGGACGAAGACGTTGGCCGAGCCGCCAGGGACCGCCGCGAAGGCGGGCCGCTGCTCGACGTCGGCGCTCATCAGCCCGTTGATCGCTTCGTTGACGGTGCCGTCGCCGCCGAGGGTGACCACCAGGTCGAGCCCGTCGCGGGCGGCCTCCGCGGCGATCTCGCAGGCGTGGCCCCGGTGGGCGGTCTCCACCACGTCGAGCTTGAGATCGCTGGCGAGCGCGCGGGCCAGCACGTCGCGTCCGCGGGCAGTCGTCGCCGTAGCCTTGGGATTGACGATGAGCACCGCTCTCATGAACAAACCTTACCTGTGCGGTGTACGGATAGGCTCCCTGGCGTGGACGAGACCTTGACGACGGATGCCGATCACCGGCTGCTGACCCGTGTCTCTTGGCTGGTCCAGGCCCAGGGGCTGGCGCTGAGCGTGGTCTGCCTCGGCTTCGCGATCTATGCCCTCGGCGGGCACCAGCAGCACCACGGCCTGGCGCAGACCGAGCTCGAGTTCGGTCTCGGCCTGCTGACCGGCGTCGTGTGGACCTTGCTCGGCCGGTCGCTCGGGGCCGGCAGTCGCGGCGCGTACTCCCCGCTGTTGCTGCTCGAGCTGATCTGCCTGCCGGTGTCGTGGGGGCTCGGGCAGGGACACCTGTGGGTCTACTCCGGGCTGGTCGGCGTCCCGGCACTGGTCGCGGTGGTCGCGCTCTTCAGCCCGGCTGGCCGCCGGATCGTCACCGGCTCCGACGACGACGACTGAGCCAGCGGGGGGTCGGGTCGGTCACTCCTCGACGAGCAGGCCCTGCCGGAGCTGGGCCAGGGTGCGGGCGAGCAGTCGCGACACGTGCATCTGCGAGATGCCCAGCTCACTGGCGATCTGCGACTGGGTCATGTTGCCGAAGAACCGCAGCAGCAGGATCTTCTTCTCGCGCGGTGGCAGCCGCTCGAGCAGCGGCTTGAGCGACTCGCGATATTCAACGCCCTCGAGCGCCTCGTCCTCCATGCCGAGGCTGTCCGAGACGGACGGCGAGTCGTCGTCTGCGCCGTCGGGGGCGTCGAGAGAGACCGCGGAGTAGGCGTTGGCCGACTCAAGGCCCTCGAGCACCTCCTCCTCGGTCAGCTGCAGGTGGCCGGCGAGCTCGGCCACCGTGGGGGAGCGGCCGTTCTTCTGGGACAGCTCGCTGGTCGCCTTGGTCAGCAGCAGCTTGAGCTCCTGGAGCCGGCGCGGCACCCGGATCGCCCAGCCCTTGTCGCGGAAGTGCCGCTTGATCTCGCCGACGATGGTCGGGGTCGCGTAGGTCGAGAACTCGACCCCGCGCTCGAGGTCGAAGCGGTCCACCGACTTGATCAGGCCGATGGTCGCGACCTGGACCAGGTCGTCCAGCGGCTCGCCGCGGTTACGGAACCGGCGAGCGAGATATTCGACCAGCGGCAGGTGCATCTCGACCAGCTCGTCGCGGGCCCGTGCCCGCGCCGGGTCGTCCTCGGCCAGCGTGGCCAGCTCGGCGAACAGCTCGCGGGCGTGCGCCCGGTCGTGCCGGGTCCGCTCGCTCTGCTCGCTGACCGGCGGTGCGGCCTCGACCGGGGCGGCCTCCTGGTCAGGAGACTCGGAGGGTACGGGGATCGCGTCCTCGGCCACGGTGACGTCTGCGGGCACGGTGTCGGTGAGGTCCCCGGAGCCGGGCTCGGTGGTGGTCCCGATCATGATGCGCCACTGTGGTCGGGGCGCTGCTTCTGCAGCTCGATCGTGACCCGGTTGTCGGCATCGACACTGCTGTCGACAGCGCCGGCGAGGGCGGAGAGCACCGTCCAGGCGAAGGTGTCCCGCGAGGGCTGCAGGCCGTCGGTCGTGACGACGCTGACCGAGATCTTCATCGTGTCGGGCAGCAGCTCGAAGGTGCAGTCCAGGGTCGCGGCCGGCGCTGCCTGGGCGAGCAGCATGGCGCAGGCCTCGTCGACGGCGATCCGCAGGTCCTCGATGTCGTCGAGGGTGAAGTCGAGACGGGCCGCAAGGCCGGCGGTGGCCGTACGGAGGACGGAGAGGTAGGCCCCGACTGCGGGCAGGCTGATGCTGACGATGTCCCGCTCAGCGGTGCTGCCGGATCGCGCGGCGATCGTGTCGCCGTCGCGCCCTGATGGCCGATCGAGGGCCAAAGGAAGCCTCCTGGACTGCATCGTCGGGTCGTTCCGAGGGTCCTGCGCACGCTTGCAGCCCGGCCACTGAGCCACCGGGCGACCACAAAAGTACCGTTACTCCGGGCCGATGACACCTGGAGCGGGTGGATCTTTCTGGCGATCCCTTCACCGGTCTCCCCGGCCGATCGCCCAGAACCACTGTGGCCGGCTGTCAGCCTCCTGCGAAGGCGCTGAGTGCGTCGCCCTGCAGCCGCCAGCCGGTCCAGTCGTCGGTGGGCTCGGCTCCGAGCGAGCGGTAGAACGCGTGCGCCGGGGTGTTCCAGTCGAGGACTGCCCAGTCGACCCGGTCGTAGCCGCGGGAGTCGGCGATCCGCGCCAGCTCACGCAGCAGTGCCCTGCCATGTCCGCCCCGCCGGGCGGCCGGGCGGACGTACAGGTCCTCGAGGTAGATGCCGTGCTTGCCGCGCCAGGTGGAGAAGTTGAGGAACCACAGGGCGGTCCCGACCACCACGCCGTCCTCCTCGGCGACCAGCCCGAACAGCGCCGGGGCATCGCAGAACAGCGCCGCGCTGAGCTGCTCGGGCGTGAGGTGGCAGCTCTGCGGCTCGCGCTCGTAGTCGGCGAGCTCGTGGACCAGCTCGACGGCGACGGGCACATCGGCGGGCTGGATCGGCCTGATCATCGGGAACTCCTCCGGTACGGGACTGCCCGGCACCGCGGGTGAGCGGGTGCCGGGCAGAGGGGGCGGTCAGGCCTGCTTGGTCTCCCAGAAGATCTTGTCGATCTCGGCGATCTTGCCGAGCAGCTGCTCGACGACGGCGGGGTCGGTGGTGCCCTTGGCACCCGCAGCCCCGGCCAGCTTGGTGGTCTCGTTGAACAGGTTGTGCAGCTGGGGGTACTTCTCGAAGTGCGGGGGCTTGAAGTAGTCGGTCCACAGCACCCACAGGTGGTGCTTAACCAGCTCGGCCCGCTCTTCCTTGATCAGGATGGCACGGGTGCGGAAGACCGGGTCCTCGTTGTCGGCGTACTTCGCGACGATGCCCTTGATCGACTCGGCCTCGATGCGGGCCTGAGCGGGGTCGTAGACGCCGCAGGGCAGGTCGCAGTGGGCAGAGACGACGGTGGTGGGGGTGAGCAGACGACGTAGCGAGAGCATGGGGTCGCGTCCTTCCCGTGACGGTACTGATGATCAGATAGTCCGACCCTACCCGCGCCTCGCGCGCCGATGCACCCGGGAGACGACTGATGCGCCGATGGGGGACCGTGCTGGTGACCGGCCGTTCGATGGAGCCTGCGCTGCGTGAGGGGGACATGCTGCTGGTCTCGTACGGGGTCCGCGTGCGCCCGGCCGACGTGGTCGTCGTCGCCCTGCCGTCGCGGCCGTTGGCGGTCAAGCGGGCGGTGCAGCACACGGCCGAGGGCTGGTGGGTCGAGGGCGACTCGGCGGAGCTTTCCACCGACAGTCGCCAGCTCGGGCCGCTGCCCGAGGCGGCGGTGCTGGGGCGCGCGGTGCTGCGCTACTGGCCGCGGCCGCGCAGGCTGTCGTAGAACGCCAGGCACTCCTCGTACTGCGGCAGCAGGCCCTGGTCCTTCGCCTCGGCGAGGGTCGGTGCCGCGAGGTCCTTGGGGCTGAGCAGCGGCTCGACGTCCTGCGGCCAGGGGATGGCGAGCGCGGGGTCGAGCGGGTGCACCTCGAACTCCCGGCTCGGAGTGTAGGGCGCGGTGACCAGGTAGGTCACGGCTGTGCCGTCCTGCTCGGCGTAGAAGCCGTGGCCGAGCCCCTCGCCGATGTAGAGCGCCTTGCGGTCGACGTCGTCGAGCCGCACGATCTCGTGCTGCCCGTACGTCGGTGACCCCGGTCGGATGTCGACGACCACGTCGAGGATCGAGCCCTTGGGGCAGAAGACGTACTTCGCCTGCGACGGGGCCAGCTGGGCGAAGTGGATGCCGCGCAGGGTGCCCCTGGCCGAGACGCTGAGGTTGGACTGCGCAACGTGCAACGGATAGCCGACGTTGTCGCGGAAGACGTCCTCCTTGTACCACTCGGCGAACAGGCCGCGGGCGTCCCCGTGCTGCTTGGGGGTGAACTCCCAGGCGCCGGCGATGTCGAGAGGGCGTACGTCCATGCCGCCGACCCTACCGA
>JAWWOL010000404.1:0-6179 GCA_033851695.1 Frankiales bacterium | reverse complement strand
GTCCCAAGGCCGGGCAGCAGGGCTGCCAGTCCGGCACCTGCGTGCGCCAGGTCCTGGGCACCGGCACACCGGCGATCTGGCTGCCCGGCGTGATCGCCCTGGTGGTGATCACCTGGTGGGCCGTGGCGAGGCGTGACTGGCGGGCGTCCGGGATCGCCGTCGGTTTCGCCACGACCTTCCTGCCCTGGCTGCCGTTCGCGGCGTACATCCCGGGTACGGGCTCGAAGTCACGCACGATGTTCATGTTCTACGAGCTGGCCGGTGTGCCGTTCGTGGTGCTCGCGATCACCTTGTGCCTGGGCTTCGTCCTCGGGCCACCGGGCGCGGCGGTGCGCCGGCGGATGCTCGGGGCTGGCCTGGTCGGGGTCTATGTCGCTCTCGTGGTCCTGAACTTCTGGTTCCTCTATCCGATCCTTACCGGAGGCACCCTCAGCCACAGCCAGTGGGCGATCAGGATGCTGTTCCCCAGCTGGATCTAGTCTGGATCTAGTCGCCGTCGTCGGACCCCGCGACGTCACGCGCCATCGCCGGCGCGAGGGTGTAGTCGACCAGCCCGACCACGTTGCCCCACGGATCGGCGACCTCGATCACGAGGCCGGTGCGCGTCTCGCGTACCGGACCGATCGGGTCGACGCCACGTTCGTGCAGCGTGGCCGCCGCTGCGTGGGCGTCCGGCACCTCGAGCCAGAGCCGTGGCGTGGTCAGCGGCGGGCCCGGCGGCAGCTCGGGGTCGAGGCGAATCAGCAGTCCGGGCTCCTCGCGGCCGAGCTGGTAGCCGACGATGCCGGCCTCGGGGAAGGCGAACGACTCGGGCAGCCCCAGGATGTCGGTGTAGAAATGCCGGGCCTGCAGGACATCTCCGACGGCGAACAGGATGTTGTCGACGCCGAGGATCTCCATGGGGCCTCCTGGGGCGAACCCGATAGCGTGCCTTGCATGACCAAGCAGCAGTGGCAGGTGCGTCCCGCCCGGCCGGATGACCTCGCCCGGTGGCGCGAGCTGTTCAAGGGCTACACCGACTTCTACCAGATCGAGCAGACCGACGAGTCGGCGGCGCTGGTCTGGTCGTGGATCCAGGACCCCGCCCACCCGGTCGGCTGCCTGCTCGTCGTGGACGGCGGCGACCGGCCCGCCGGCCTGGCCCACTACCGCCCGTTCCCGCGTCCGGCGTCGGCGACGACCGGCTGCTACCTCGACGACCTGTTCGTCGACCCGGCCGTACGCGGCGGAGGCGCTGCCGATGCGCTGCTGATCGAGCTCCGCCGGCTGGCGCAGGTCAACGGCTGGAGCGTCGTCCGATGGATCACCGGCGACGACAACCATCGCGCCCGCAGCAAGTACGACCGCTACGCGACGCGGACGATGTGGATCACGTACGACATGGCGCCCTGACCAAGGGTGCATCTCCGGGCGAACCCTGACCCGTACGGGCGCCCGGCTGTGTGACCATCGGGTATGGCAACCCGCAGCGCCGAGCCCGCTGGCCGGCGCTACTACCGCAGCGACGACGGCCGGCTGATCGCCGGCGTGGCCGGAGGGCTGGCCGAGCACCTCGGGATCTCGGTCGTCGTCGTACGGGCTGCGTTCGTGCTGCTCATGGTCGCCGGGGGCGCCGGGCTGCTGATGTACGCGGCGTTCTGGGCGCTCGTCCCGCAACGCCAGACCGAGGGGGTCGTCCGCAGGGCCGATCTCGGCCAGCTGGTCGGGTTCGCCTTGCTCGGCATCGCGGGTGAGGTGCTGGCCCAGGCGATCGGCCTCGGGGTCGGGCCGGCCACGTCCTGGCCGGTGTTCGTCGCGGCCGCCGGCGGGGCGCTGATCTGGCGGCAGGCTGATCTCACCCAGCGCACACGGTGGATGGCGACCGCGCGAACGACAGCCCGCGGCAGCTGGCGGTCGGGTGGCGAGTCCTCGGTCGCGGACCTGCTCCGGGTGATGGTCGGCGGTGCCCTGTTGCTGGCCGGGCTGTCCGGGTTCCTGCTCGCGCATGGCGCGTTGACCCAGATGCGCAACGCCCTGCTGGCTGCGGCGGCCGTGGTGGCGGGGACCGCAGTGGTGGCCGGACCGTGGTTGATCCGGATGGCCGGCGACCTGGCCGCTGAACGCCGGGAGCGGATCCGCAACCAGGAGCGAGCCGAGCTGGCGGCCCGCGTACACGACTCGGTGCTGCACACGCTGGCCCTGATCCAGCGCAACGTCGACGACCCGCGTGAGGTTGCCCGGCTGGCCCGGGCGCAGGAGCGGGACCTGCGCTCGTGGCTCTACCGGCCGGGGACCCCCGCGCCGAGCGACCGGCTCGGTGCGGCGGTCGAGCAGGCCGCGGCCGAGGTCGAGGACGCCTACCGGGTGTCGGTCGACGTGATCGTCGTCGGCGATGCGGTGCTCGACGAGGCGCTCTCCGGCCTCGTACAGGCGGCACGTGAGGCGATGGTCAATGCCGCGAAAGCCTCTGGTGCGCAGGCAATGTCGGTCTACGTCGAGGTCGAGGGCGCGGTGGTCAGCGTGTTCGTACGCGACCGTGGTCGAGGCTTCGACCTGGACGCTGTGGGGTCGGACCGCTACGGCATCAAGCAGTCGATCGTCGGGCGTATGCAACGATTCGGCGGCACCGCGCAGATCCGCACCGCTCCTGGTGAGGGCACCGAGGTGGCGCTGACCATGCCGATCGGGAGGACGACGTGAGCCTGCCCCGCGTGGTCCTCGTCGACGACCACCGGCTGTTCCGGTCCGGTGTGCAGGCCGAGCTCGGCGAGCGGGTGGACGTCGTGGGGGAGGCCGAGGACGCGCCGACCGCGATCAACGTCGTACGGGCGACCGTCCCCGACGTCGTGCTGCTCGACGTGCACCTGCCCGGCGGTGGCGGCCGGGCCGTGCTGGAGGCGTTGCGGGACGAGCTCCCGACCGTACGGTTCCTCGCGCTCTCCGTCTCGGACGCTGCGGAGGACGTGATCGGGGTGATCAGGGCGGGCGCCAGGGGCTATGTCACCAAGACCATCTCGGGGGCTGACCTGGCCGACGCCGTGGTCCGGGTGGCCGACGGCGACGTGGTGTTCTCGCCGCGACTGGCGGGGTTCGTGCTGGATGCTTTTGCCGCAGTACCAGGCAAAGTCGTCGAGGCGGCCGAAGGTGCGCCCGACGACCTGGACGTCCTGACCCCGCGGGAGCGCGAGGTGCTGAGGCTGATCGCGCGGGGCTACGCGTACAAGGAGATCGGTCGGCAGCTGTTCATCTCGGTCAAGACCGTCGAGACCCATGTCTCGGCGGTGCTGCGCAAGCTGCAGCTGTCCAACCGCTACGAGCTGTCGCGGTGGGCCACCGACCGCCGGCTCATCTGAGCGCCCTGGGTCAACCGCTGACGGTCGAGCGGTAGGTCGCCGTCAGCATCGCCACCGCCTGATCGAGCTCGACCCCCAGCCGGCGGAGCCGTTCGACGTACTCGGCCGTCGCCGTGGCAGCCTGCTGCTGCGACTGGTCATGTGCCGCGACGAAGGTGCCGTGCCTGCCGCGGGTCTCGACCACCTCGTCGTGCTCCAGCTCGCGGTAGGCCCTGGCCACGGTGTTGGGCGCCAGCCCGAGGTCGGTCGCCAGCCGGCGTACGGTCGGCAACCGGGCGCCGGGCGGCAGCGCGCCGCTGCGAATCTCGTACGCGATCGCGAGCCGCACTTGCTCGTACGGGGGCACGGAGGAGCTCGGGTCGACAGTGATCACGTGACCAGCCTGCTCGTGTTGTGGCGAGTTTTGTAGCAAGGCTAGGGACACCTCGGCGTAGCGGCAAGAGGCCGTGCACAAGGTCGGCGTGGGCCGCTCGTACCGTCGTCATTCGAACGTAGGATCGAACCCACGATGAGCACCCTGTTCGATGACGACCTCCCGCTGCCCGAGCCGCCACCCTCTCCCGACGACGCGGGGCAGGGGCCGCGCCGCCCGGTCATCGACGTCGACGCGATCCTCGAGGGGCTCAACCCGCAGCAACGCGCCGCGGTGGTGCACGAGGGTTCGCCGGTGCTCGTCGTGGCCGGTGCCGGGTCCGGCAAGACCCGGGTGCTGACCTCCCGGATCGCCTACCTGCTGGCCGTACGCAAGGTCAGTCCGGGCGCCGTGCTGGCCATCACGTTCACCAACAAGGCCGCCGGCGAGATGCGGGAGCGGGTCGCCTCGATGGTCGGCCCGCAGGCCCGGCGCATGTGGGTGATGACGTTCCACTCGGCGTGCGTCCGGATCCTGCGCGAGCAGCACGCCAAGCTCGGCTTCTCCTCGACGTTCTCGATCTACGACGCCGCTGACGCGCAACGGTTGATCGCCCAGATCCTGCGGGCCCGTGACCTGGACCCCAAGCGCTACCCCCCGCGCCAGGTGGCCGCCCAGATCAGCAACCTCAAGAACGAGCTGGTCGACTTCGACACCTACCGCTCGGGGGCGGCCAACCACACCGAGCGCGAGCTGGCCGAGATCTACACCGCCTACCAGGCCGCCCTGCAGCAGGCCAACGCCTTCGACTTCGACGACCTGATCATGACCACAGTGCATCTGCTGCAAGGGTTCCCGGATGTCGCTGAGCATTACCGGCGCCGGTTCCGCCACGTGATGGTCGACGAGTACCAGGACACCAACCATGCGCAGTACGTGCTGGTGCGCGAGCTCGTCGGTGGTGCTGTCGGTCACCGCGAGCGGCGTACGGTCGACGGCGACCTGGTTCGTTCGGGCACCACACCCGACGGCCCGCAGGTCCCGCCCGCAGAGCTGTGCGTCGTCGGTGACGCCGACCAGGCGATCTACGCCTTCCGCGGGGCGACGATCCGCAACATCCTCGAGTTCGAGGCCGACTACCCCGAGGCCCGGACGATCCTGCTCGAGCAGAACTACCGCTCGACCCAGACCATCCTCACCGCTGCCAACGCCGTCATCTCGCGCAACCCCGATCGCAAGCCCAAGAACCTGTGGTCCGACGCCGGCTCCGGCACCGCGATCGTCGGCTACGTCGCGGACAACGAGCACGACGAGGCCGCGTTCGTGGCCAGCGAGGTCGACACCCTCGGCGACGACCACAAGGTGGCGCCGGGCGACGTCGCCGTCTTCTACCGCACCAACGCCCAGAGCCGGGTCTTCGAAGAGGTCTTCATCCGCGTCGGTCTCCCGTACAAAGTCGTGGGTGGCGTGCGGTTCTACGAGCGCCGCGAGGTGCGCGACCTGCTGGCCTACCTGCGGATCCTGGCCAACCCGACCGACACGGTGTCGCTGCGCCGGATCCTCAACGTGCCCAAGCGCGGCATCGGCGACCGGGCCGAGGCGACGGTCGAGGCGCTGGCCGAGCGGCGCAAGATCCCGTTCGTCGACGCCTTGTCCATCGCCGCCGAGGCCCCCGGGATCGCCTCACGGTCGGTGAATGCGATCCACGAGTTCGTCACCCTGATCGAGTCGCTGCGGGCGCTGGTGATCGGCGGTCAGGGCCCCGCTGCGGTGCTCGAGGAGATCCTGTCCAGGTCGGGCTACCTCGCCGAGCTGCAGGCCTCCGAGGAGGTGCAGGACGAGAGCCGGATCGAGAACCTTCAGGAGCTCGTCGCGGTGGCCCGGGAGTTCGAGGAGGCCAATCCGGACGGCACCGTCGCCGAGTTCCTCGAACGGGTCGCCCTGGTCGCCGACGCCGACCAGATCCCGGATGCCGACGGCTCCGGCGGTGTGGTCACGCTGATGACCCTGCACACGGCAAAAGGCCTTGAATTTCCAGTAGTTTTCCTCACCGGTCTCGAAGACGGGGTGTTCCCGCACCTGCGCTCACTCGGTGACCCCAAGGAGCTCGAGGAGGAGCGTCGGCTCGCCTACGTCGGCATCACCCGCGCACGGCAACGGCTCTACCTTTCCCGGGCCACCGTCCGGTCGTCGTGGGGCGCCCCGCAGTGGAACCCTCCGTCCCGGTTCCTCGACGAGGTCCCCGCCGACCTGGTCGACTGGCGCCGCACCGAGACCCTGTCCCGTACGCAGCCGGCGCAGGCTTCCGTGGCGCGCAAGATCGAGGGCGGCGGCTTCTCCTTCGGCTCGGGCCAGCGGCGCAAGGCGATGCCGACGCTGGTGGCGGGGGACCGGGTGAGCCACGACGCCTTCGGCCTGGGCACGGTCGTCGGCATCGCCGGCAAGCCGGACGACCCCGAGGTCCGGATCGACTTCAACGGCGTCGGGATCAAGCG
>JAWWOL010000376.1:0-17672 GCA_033851695.1 Frankiales bacterium | reverse complement strand
CCGACAGCGGTCACGGTGGGGCCGGTGATGCCCAGCCCCGAGAAGTAGGTGTCGAGGTCGTCCGGCCCGAACCCGCCGCCGAGCTCGATGATCGCCAGCGTCCGGCCGGCCCCGGTGGTGCCGTCGGGGAAGGCGTAGATGGTCGCCAGCTGGAGGGGGGTGTACGAGACCGACACCGCATCGGCGCGCGCGACCCGGAACTGGGCACGAGCCTGCGGCCGGTTGTCGAGGCCGAGCACGGCGATCACCACGCCGTCGAGGCTGGCGGGCACGGTCAGCTCACCCGAGCGGTGCCGGTGCGGGACCGGCCGTCCGGTCGCCGGGTCCGGGGTCTCGGCGCGGACCAGGGAGGTGCCGAACATGGCGGCCAGCGTCGCCGCCGGGCCGGACAGGACCACCCGGCGGGAGCCCGGGTCGACCGCGGCCACCTCGACGCCGGCGGCGGCGGCCGCCTGCCGGACCAGGTCGACGTCGGCCGGCGAGGCTCCGTACGAGGCGGCCAGCTCGGCAGGGCTGACCGTCTCCTGGCCGGTGGCCAGCGCGGCGGGCAGCTCGGCCCTGCGCCGCAGGACCAGGGTCACGGAGATCGGCTCGCTGTCGTCCACCCGCGTCGCCTGGCCCACGCCGGGCAACGGGTCACGCCTGCTGCCGGGGAGCGGAACGCCTGGGGTGATCGGGTCGTTGGTCATGGGCAACACCCTAAGTCCGTACGGCGACGATTTGTCCCGTCTGACGTGATCCGGCCGCGGCCGGGCTGCACCGGGGGACCTCGGCGTGGCCGCCGGTTTCGGTCGGGCTGCCGGACTACGGTGGAGCCGCCCGCCAGACGCTTCACCCGAGGAGATCTTCGCTTGTCCGCAGCGCCCGCCGACTACACCGCCCGCGACCTCTCGGTCCTCGAGGGCCTCGAGGCTGTCCGCAAACGGCCGGGCATGTACATCGGGTCGACCGACAGC
The DNA here is from genome assembly GCA_033851695.1 of Frankiales bacterium. Lineage (GTDB taxonomy): Bacteria > Actinomycetota > Actinomycetes > JAWWOL01 > JAWWOL01 > JAWWOL01. The sequence goes on along the minus strand of JAWWOL010000376.1, from coordinate 16,716 downwards.
CGCGGCCTGCAGCACTGCGTGTGGGAGATCATCGACAACGCGGTCGACGAGGCGCTGGCCGGCCACTGCAAGAACATCCTCGTGGTGCTGCACCCCGACGAGTCCCTCGAGGTGCGCGACGACGGCCGCGGCATCCCGGTCGACCTCGAGCCCAAGACCGGCCTGACCGGCGTCGAGGTGGTCATGACCAAGCTGCACGCCGGCGGCAAGTTCGGCGGCGGCTCCTACAACGCCTCCGGCGGCCTGCACGGCGTGGGTGCCTCCGTGGTCAACGCGCTGTCCGCGCGGCTCGACGTCGAGGTCGACCGCGGTGGCCGGGTGCACGAGATGTCCTTCCAGCGGGGGGTTCCCGGGCAGTTCGACGGCGTGGCGGCGCACTCCCCGTTCCACCCTGGCGGCGGGCTGCGGGCCGGCAAGAAGATCGCCAAGACGGTGACCGGCACCCGGGTGCGGTTCTGGCCGGACCGGCACGTCTTCATCGCCGAGGCGGCGATCGACCTCGACGAGCTGCATGCCCGGGCGCGCCAGACGGCGTTCCTGGTGCCCGGGCTGACGATCGCCGTGCGCGACGAGCGGGGCCGGCTCACCGGGGAGCCCGACGACGAGCAGACGTTCGCCTTCGACGGCGGGGTGACCGACTACGTCGGCTACCTCGCGCCGGACGCGGCGATCTGCGACACCGTACGGCTGCGGGGCGAGGGCACGTTCACCGAGACGGTGCCGGTGCTGGACGGCCGAGGTGGCATGTCGACCCAGGAGGTCGAGCGGCAGGTCGGGGTCGACGTGGCGCTGCGCTGGGGGACCGGCTACGAGCCCACGGTGGTCAGCTTCGTCAACATCATCCGGACGCCCAAGGGCGGCACCCACATCTCCGGCTTCGAGCGGGCGATGGGGCGCACGCTCAACGACCAGCTGCGCGCGACCCGGTTGCTCAAGGTCGCCGACGACTCGGTGATCAAGGAGGACGTCCTCGAGGGGCTGACCGCGGTCGTCACCGTGCGTCTCAACGAGCCACAGTTCGAGGGCCAGACCAAGGAGATCCTCGGCACTCCCGCGGTGTCCAAGATCGTCGCCGACGTGGTCGGCCGCGAGCTCAAGCACTGGCTCACGTCCTCGGCCCGCGGGGTCAAGCCGCAGGCCAAGGCGGTCCTCGACAAGGTGGTCGGCGCGGCCCGGACGAGGGTGGCCGCCCGCGCGCACAAGGAGGCGCAGCGGCGCAAGACCGCTCTCGAGGGCTCCGCGCTGCCGGCCAAGCTGGCCGACTGCCGCAGTGACGACGTGGCCTCGACCGAGCTGATCATCGTCGAGGGTGACTCCGCGCTGGGCACCGCCAAGCTGGCCCGCAACTCGGAGTACCAAGCCCTGCTGCCGATCCGGGGCAAGATCCTCAACGTCCACAAGGCCTCGATCGCGGACATGCTCAAGAACGCCGAGTGCGCCGCGATCATCCAGGTGCTCGGTGCCGGCTCCGGGCGCACGTTCGACCTCGACTCGACGCGCTACGGCAAGGTGATCCTGATGGCGGACGCCGACGCGGACGGCAGTCACATCCGTTGCCTGCTGCTGACCCTGCTCTACCGCTACATGCGCCCGCTGCTCGACGCCGGACGGGTCTTCGCCGCCGTACCCCCGTTGCACCGCATCGAGGTCGTCGGCACCAAGGAGCCGGTCTACACCTACACCGACCCCGAGATGCGCCGCAAGGTCGCCGAGCTCGAGCGCAAGGGCAAGCGGATCAAGCAGCCGATCCAGCGCTACAAGGGCCTCGGCGAGATGGACGCGCGGCAGCTCGCGGAGACCACGCTCGACCCCGGCCGGCGTACGCTGCGGCGGATCTCGCTCGGCGATGCCGAGTCCGCCGAGCAGTTCTTCGAGCTGCTGATGGGCAACGAGGTCGCCCCCCGGCGCCAGTTCATCGTCGACTCCTCCAGCGTGGTCGATCGCGAGCGCATCGACACCTGACCCCGGGTCGCAACCGCTGGGACAGTGGTGCTTCCACGGAAGTCATGAAGAATTCCCCTCTCTGTCCGATACGGAGTGGACGCACCCCATCGGAGGGCACCACGATGAACGAGCCAGGAGCCACGGCGCAGCCGGTCGTTCCCGGCCAGGTGGAGCCCGTCCAGGTCGAGGGGGTCAGCCGCGAGGAGCTCGACCGGGTCTGCTTCTTCAACCTGCTGACCTCGGCCACCGAACAGATCTACTTCAAGGACCTGAACAGCCGGTTCCTGCGGGTCAGCGCCGGGCTGGTGAAGCTGTTCGAGGGTGCCGGCCCCGAGCAGCTCGAGGGCCGCACCGACTTCGACTTCTTCACCGACGAGCACGCCCGCACCGCGTTCGAGGACGAGCAGCGCATCATCGCGACCGGCGAGTCGCTGATCGACATCGAGGAGCTCGAGACCTGGCCGGACCGGCCGGACAGCTGGGTGTCGACGACCAAGCTGCCGCTGCGCGACTTCGAGGGCCGGATCATCGGGACGTTCGGCATCTCCCGCGAGATCACCCGGCGAGTGCTGGCCGAGCGCGAGGTGCGCCGCAAGTCCGACGCGCTGAGCGAGTCGCACGCCGAGCTCCAGCGGCTCGAGGAGGAGCTCCGCACGGTGCTCGAGACCTCGCCGGACTCGATCGCGTGGTTCGACACCGACCTGCGCTACCGCTACGCCAACCCTGCCACCGAGCTGATCACCGGCCACTCGAACGACCTGCTGATCGGCAAGAGCAACCGTGAGCTCGGCAATCCCGAGGACTTCCTGGTGCTGTGGGAGGCCGCCCTGCGCGAGGTGCTGACGACGGGACGGCCGGGGGACACCGAGTGGTCCGCGGTGGTACGGGGTCACACGCAGTGGTACCACTCGAGACTGGTCGCCCACGTGGACGACGATGGCGAGGTGATCGGGGTGCTCACCTCGACCCGCGACCTCACCGACGTCAAGCTGGCCGAGCAGGCACTGGCCCACCAGGCCGTCCACGACGACGTGACCGGCCTGGCCAACCGCCCGCTGCTGCTGGACCGGGTGACGCAGAGTCTGCTGCGGCTCGAGCGGCTGCCCGGCCGGATCGCGGTGCTCTTCATCGACCTCGACTTCTTCAAGACGATCAACGACACCATGGGCCACGACGCCGGCGACCGGGTGCTCATCGAGGTCGCCCGCCGGCTCGAACAGGTGTCCCGCCGCACCGACACGGTCGCCCGCTTCGGCGGCGACGAGTTCGTCGTGCTGTGCGACAAGCTCCGCATCGACGAGGACGTGCGAGTGGTGGCCGACCGGGTCGTCCGCGCGCTCGCGGAGCCGTTCAACGTCGACGGGCGCGACGTCGTGCTCAGCGCCAGCATCGGCATCGTGGTCAACGACGACCCCGGCGTCCTCGCCGCGGACCTCATCCGCGACGCCGACGCGGCGATGTACCAAGCCAAGGAGCGGGGCAAGGGCCGCTTCCAGTTCTTCGACCCCGAGCTGCGCGACCGGGCCATGGCCAAGCACCAGCTCGAGGTCGACCTGCGGCACGCGCTCGAGCGCGGCGAGTTCCGCCTGCTCTACCAGCCACTCTTCTCGCTGACGGACAAGACGCTGATCGGCGTCGAGGCGCTCATCCGCTGGGAGCATCCCGAACGCGGGATGCTCCAACCGGGGGACTTCATCCAGGTGGCCGAGGAACGCGGCCTCATCACGGCCATCGGTGCGTGGGTCCTCGACGAGGCTTGCCGGCAGCTGGCCGAGTGGGTCCGGGCCGGCGCCGACCGGCTGACCATGGCGGTCAACGTCACCCCGCAGGAGCTCAACCAGTCGGACTTCGTGCTGCAGGTCGCGCAGGTGCTGCGCAAGCACGAGATCGACCCGAGCCTGCTCTGCCTGGAGATGGCCGAGACGGCGTTGCTGGCCCAGGGCGGCGAGATCGACCACGTGTTCAGCGCGCTGTCGGCGCTCGGCGTACGCCTTGCGCTCGACGACTTCGGCACCGGCTACTCCGCACTCACCCACCTGCGGCAGTTCTCCGTCGACATGCTCAAGATCGACCGGAGCTTCGTCGAGCGGCTGGGTGCCGGGGACCGCGACCGCGACATCGTCGGCGCCGTGACGGCGATGGCGCATGCCCTCGGGATGACGATCGTCGGCGAAGGGATCGAGAGCTCCGGCCAGCTCAGCGACCTGCAGCGGCTCGGCTGCGACGAGGGCCAGGGCTACCTGCTGGCCCGGCCGCAGACGGCCGAGGACATGACCGCCCTTCTCGCGGCGGACACCCCGACGTCCTTCTGAACCGGCTGGGGGGCCGGGATGCGCGGGTCAGTCCAGCGCCGGCGTCCCGCCCAGGCCGGCGACGGCCGCTGACGGGGGGGTGCCCGAGCCGTCCCGCTTGCCCAGCGCACCGGGCAGGTCGACCGGCTTGCCGTCGGCGTCGGCCGCGAGCGCCGGACCGGTGCCGACCCAGGCCACCGACAGGGTGTCCTCGCCCTTGAGGAAGCGCTGTGCGCGTACGCCGCCGGTCGCCCTGCCCTTGGCGGGGAACTCCTCGAGCGCGCTCACCTTGGCGCTGCCGACGTCGGTGCCGGCGAGCGCGGAGGAGTCGACGGCGACGGTCACCACCACCGCGTCCGGGTCGTCGGGGTCGACGGCGCCGAATGCGATGACCCGGGCCTTGGCTGCCAGCTTGATGCCGGCCATGCCGCCGGCCGGGCGGCCTTGCGGACGTACCCCGGAGGCGGGGGTGCGCAGCAGCTGCGCGTCGGAGGTGATCATCACGAGGTCCTCGTCGCCGGTGGTCAGCGCGACCGCGCCGACCACCTCGTCGCGGTCCTTGAGCCCGATCAGCTCGAACACGTCGCCCTTGGCCGGGTAGTCGGGAGTGACCCGCTTGAGCACACCCTGAGCCGTGCCGAGTGCCACGCCGGGACCCTCGGTGCTCATCGGCACCAGCGCCAGCACCCGCTCACCCTTGTCGAGGGTGACCAGCTCGCGGGCCGGGGCACCGCCACGCAGGTTGGGCGACCAGCCGGAGGCGGCCAGGGTCGGCAGCTCGAGCACCGAGACCCGGTGCAGCCGGCCGTGGTTGGTGACCAGGCCGACCTCGCCGCGGGTGGTCGCCCCGGCCACCGACGTGACGACGTCGTGGGCCGCCCGACGACCGCCCAGGGCAGGGGAGGGCGCGGCTTGCCCGTTGGGGTCGGAGAGCTCACCGCCGGCAGCAGTGCGGGCGATGCGGCCGGTCGAGGAGAGCAGCACCTGGCAGGGCGCGTCGACGATCTCGAGCGACACCGCCTTGACGCTGACGGTGGCGTCGGCCTCGAGCAGCAGGGTGCGCCGCGCGGTGCCGTACTCGTCGGAGACTGCCGCCAGCTCGTCGGACACCAGCTCACGCAGGGCCGCGTCGGAGCCGAGGATGACGTCCAGCTCGGCGATGGTCTCGCGCAGCTCGGCCAGCTCCTCCTCGATCTTGGCCACCTCGAGCCCGGTCAACCGGCGTAGCGGCATCTCGAGGATGTTGCGGGCCTGGATCTCGGAGAGGGTGAACCGGTCCATGAGCCCGGTGCGGGCCTGCTCCACGTCGGCGCTGGCCCGGATGATCGCGACGACCTCCTCGATGTTGGCCAGCGCGATCAGCAGCCCCTCGAGCAGGTGGGCGCGGGCAGCAGCCTTGCTGCGGCGGTGCTCGGAGCGGCGACGCACGACGTCGAGGCGGTGACCGACGAAGACCTGCAGCATGTCGAGCAGGCCGAGCGTCCGCGGCTGGCCGTCCACGAGGGCGACAGCGTTGACGCCGAAGGACTCCTCCATCGGGGTGAGCCGGTAGAGCTCGGCCAGCACGGCCTGCGGGTTGAACCCGCTCTTGACCTCGATCACGAGCTGGAGCCCGTGGTTCATGTCGGTGAGGTCCTTGATGTCCGCGATGCCGGCGAGCTTCTTGGCCAGCACCAGCTCCTTGATCTTGGCGCTGACCTTCTCAGGACCCACGGTGTAGGGGAGCTCCGTGACGATGATGCCCTTGCGGCGCGCGGTGACGTCGGTGATGGTCGCCGAGGCGCGGATGCGGAAGACGCCGCGGCCGGTGGCGTAGGCCTCCCGTACGCCGTCCAGTCCGATGATCTGGCCGCCGGTCGGCAGGTCGGGCCCGGGGACGTAGCGCATCATCTCGTCGAGGGTCGCGTCGGGGTTGGCGATCAGGTGGCGCGCGGCCGCCACGACCTCGACCAGGTTGTGCGGCGGGAGGTTGGTGGCCATGCCGACCGCGATGCCCGCGCCGCCGTTGACCAGCAGGTTGGGGTAGGCCGCCGGCAGCACGGCCGGCTCCTGCTCCTGGCCGTCGTAGTTGGGCACCAGGTCGACGACGTCCTCGTCGAGGGAGTCGGTCAGCAGCCGGGCCCCCGGCGAGAGCCGGCACTCGGTGTAGCGCATCGCGGCGGGCGGGTCGTCGTTGCCGAGCGAGCCGAAGTTGCCGTGCCCGTCGATCATCGGCAGCCGCATCGAGAACGGCTGGGCCATCCGGACGAGGGCGTCGTAGATCGCGCTGTCGCCGTGCGGGTGCAGCTTGCCCATGACCTCGCCGACGACCCGGGCGCACTTGACGTGACCCCGGTCGGGGCGCAGGCCCATCTCGGCCATCTGGTAGAGGATCCGCCGGTGCACCGGCTTGAGCCCGTCGCGGGCGTCAGGCAGGGCGCGGGAGTAGATCACCGAGTAGGCATACTCGAGGAAGCTCTCGGACAGCTCGGTCGAGACGTCGACGTCGATGACGTGCTCGTTGGTGATCGGGGGCGGGGGCTGCGACGTGTTACGGGGGCTCATGGCCTCCATCTTGCCCGGCGGCGCCGACGGTGTGGCCCCGTCGTCGCCACCGGGTCGGGCGTGTCGTCAGGGGCAGGCGTCCGCTGCCAGTACGGCCGGGTCGGCCGCAGCGCCCTGCCGCTGGTCACCGGTCTCGCCGGCCCGTGGGGCGGGGACGACCACGGCCGGCCGGGCAGGAGCGAGCACCTGGCGGGCCCAGCTCCCGAACGCTGCCCTGCGGGCCGCCCGACGGGGCCGGGCGGCCGCTCGTGCCCGCCGGTGCCGCTCGGCATCGTCAAGAAGGTCGAGCGCGCGCAGGTGTGCCAGCTCCCTGCTCATGAAGGACGGTTGAATCATCACGAGATCGCCTCTGATCTAGGGGTTCCGTACGGCGGCGCCGGTCCGCGCCACGGGCCGGCGCCGCCGTGCAGCGGACGGGTTGGTCAGGGCCGGCCCTCGAAGACGAGGTTGAACGGGGTCGCCGCGGTCTGCCGGAAGCGGGTGAAGCCACCGTCGGTGACCACCTCGCGGATCTCGGCCTCGCCCGCCTGGGCGCCGAGGGCGTAGCCGCCCGACTGGGACAACGCGTTCGGCACGCACAGGAACGTGGAGAAGCCGTAGTAGACCCGGCCCACCGGGTTGAGGTTGCTGGTGACCGTGTCGCCGGCGGCCGGCTCGACGATCAGCCACGTGCCGTCGCCGGCCAGCGCCTCGCGGATGTGCCGGGCGGCGCCGACCGGGTCACCCATGTCGTGCAGGCAGTCGAACGTCGCCACCAGGTCGTATCCGGTGCCGGGGAAGGACTGGGCGGACGCGACCTCGAAGGACACCCGGTCGGCCACGCCGGCCTCCGCCGCCCGCTTGCTGGCCTCCGCGATCGAGCCGGAGTGGTAGTCGAAGCCGGCGAAGGTCGAGTTCGGATAGGTTTTCGCCAGCAGGATCGTCGACGCGCCGTGCCCGCAGCCGACGTCGGCCACGTGGGCGCCCGCCTGCAGCTTGGCCTCGACCCCCTCCAGCGACGGGATCCACGACGGCACCAGGTTGCCGATGTAGCCGGGACGGAAGAACCGCTCGCACCCGGAGAACACCTCGTCGTCGTGCTCGTGCCAGCCGAACCCAGCGCCGGACTTGAACGCCTGGGCGATCTGCGGCTCCGAGCGCAAGGTCCCGAGTGCCAGCTGGAACGCCCCAGGGGCGAACACCACACCGTCCGGGTCGGCGAGCACGAACGCCTGCTCCTCCGACAGGGAGTAGGTGTCGGTCGCCGCGTCGTAGCCTACGTAGCCGCCGGCGGCCTGGCCCCGCGCCCACTCGGTCACGTACCGCTCGTGCGTCCCCGTCCGCTCGGCCAGCTCGGCCGCGGTTGCCGGTGACCCGGCCAGGGACTTGTACAGGCCGAGCTTGTCGCCGAGGACGACCCCGCCGGCGGCGATGGTCGCGCCGAGGTCGGTGACGAACCGCCCCAGCATCTCGTTGAGCTTGGTCTCATCGATGGACATGGCGTGCCTTCCGATTCTTTGCAGCCCCGTCCCCCTTGGACAGGTCGTGAGATCACCGTCCGCCAGGGCCTTGCAGTGGCGTTGCAACAGCGATGCAATGGCCCCAGGCACCCTCAGGGAATGCAGATGAGAGCACGCGAACCGGATCTCCAGGGGTTCATCCACCGCGACGGCATCGCGGTCGCGTACGAGTCGTACGGCTCGGGCGAGCGGTGCGTCCTGTTCCCTCCCATCGACACGATCGCCCACTCGCGCGCCTGGAAGGGTCAGATCCCCTACCTGGCAAGGCATGCACGGGTCGTGTCCATCGACCCGCGGGGTAATGGTCGTTCCGACCGGCCTACCGACCCGGCCGCCTACACCGCCGACGAGTTCGCCACCGACACCCTGCAGGTGATGGACGAGCTGGGCATCGACCGGGCGGTCCTGGTCGGCATCTGCAGCAGTGCCTGGACTGCCTTCCTGGTAGCCGCGCGGTCGCCCGAACGCGTGGCGGGCATCGTCACCCTGGCCGCCAACATCCCGATGCTCGCGCCACCGCACCCCTGGCGCGCCGAGTTCCCGTGGAACGAGCCGCTCGACGTCGAGAGCCACGAGGGCTGGGCCAAGGACAACATCTACTACTGGCAGCAGAGCCCCGAGAGCTACCGCGACTTCACGGAGTTCTTCGCCGGCCAGGTGATCCCTGAGCCGCACCGCAGCAAGCTGTACGAGGACTTCGTCGGCTGGAGCCTCGAGACGACGGCACAGGCGATGGCGGCGAACGACCTCGCACCGCCGACGGTGAGCACACCGGAGGAGTCGAGAAGCCTTGTGCAGCAGGTGAAGTGCCCGGTCCTGTCGCTCTACGGAGACAGCGACCGGTGCACCCCCGGCGAGCGCTCTCGCGCGCTCGCCGAGCTGGTGGATGCGCGTCTCCTCGAGGTCGCAGGAGGCGGCCACCTGCTGATGGGTAGCCAGCCGGTGCTGGTGAACACCCAGATCCGGCAGTTCCTCGACGACGTGTGGCCCGCGCCGGCGCCGCCACGGCGGTGGCACCGGGCGATCGACCGGCCGAAGAAGGTGCTCTTCCTGTCCTCGGCCATCGGGATGGGCCATGCCGCCCGCGACCTGGCCGTCGTCCAGCAGCTCCGCGAGCGGGTGCCGGACGTCCAGGTCGACTGGCTGACCCAGCACCCCGTGACCGAGCTGTTGACCCGTCACGGCGAGCGGGTCCACCCGGCATCGGCCTGGCTGGCGAGTGAGTCCGCGCACATCGAGGCGTCCGCAGGCGAGCACCGTCTCGACGTCTTCCGGGTGTGGCGCGAGATGGACGAGACGCTGCTGGCCAACTACATGGTCTTCGACGATCTGGTGGGCGACGAGCCGTACGACCTGTGGGTGGGCGACGAGGCCTGGGACCTCGACTACTTCCTGCACGAGAACCCTGAACGCAAGCGGGCTGCCTATGCCTGGATGACCGACTTCGTCGGCTGGGTGCCGATGCCCGAGGGCGGTGAGCGTGAGGCGGTGCTGACCGCTGACTACAACGCCGAGATGGTGGAGCAGGTCGCCCGGTTCCCCCGGCTGCGGGACCGGTCGATCTTCGTCGGCAACCCCGAGGACTGCGTCGACCTGCCGCTGGGGCCTGGGCTGCCGTCCGTACGGGAGTGGACGCAGGCGCACTTCCAGTTCTCCGGCCACGTGCTCGGCGCCCAGCCCCACGGGGAGCAGGACCGGGCCGCACTCCGCCGGCGGCTCGGCTACGCGCCGGCGGACAAGGTCTGCGTCGTGACGGTCGGTGGTTCGGGCGTCGGGCTGCCGATGCTGCGCCGGCTGGTCGAGGCGTGGCCGATCGCCAAGCGGACGGTGCCAGGGCTGCGGATGGTCGTGGTGACCGGCCCGCGCATCGACCCGGCCCTGCTCCGCTCCGGCGACCCTGGCCTGGTCGTGCACGGCTACCTGCCGGACCTCACCGACCACCTGGCCGCCTGCGACCTCGCCGTCGTGCAGGGCGGCCTGACCACGACGATGGACCTGGTCGCCGCCGGGCGGCCGTTCCTCTACCTGCCCTTGCAGGGGCACTTCGAGCAGAACGTCCACGTGCCGCACCGGCTGGCACAGTACGGAGCCGGGGTGCGGGTCGACTGGGCGGAGGCCACGCCTGAGCTGCTGGCCGACCTGATCAAGTCGACCCTGGGCAGCGAGGTCCGCTACCGGCCGGTGGAGACCGACGGGGCGGCCCGGGCGGCCGACCTGCTCGCCGAGATGCTCTGAATCGTCAGGTCGGCCAGCAGCCGGTCGGCCGGCTCCAGCACCGGGATCCACCGGGCCCGCCGGGCGACGTCAATCACGGGCTGCACCAGGGCGAGGGCCGCCGACCGGTCACCGGCGGCGAGGCGCGCCCTGGCCAGGCTCTCGTACGCGTCCCAGCCGTGCAGCCAGGCCGTCCCGGCCGGGGTGGTCACCCCGGCCAGCAGCGCCGTTGCCTCGACCAGCGCCGCCCGGTCGCCCGTCGCCTCGGCGATGGCCGCCATGAACCGGACCCGGTAGGCCGCTGCCTGCCCGCGGGGCGCGGTGTCCAGCGACGCGAGCAGGACCTCGGCCGCCGCCTCCCGTTGCCCGGCGCGCAGCAGGGTCGTCGCGTACATCACGGCCGCCATCGCCCGGCACCAGGCGTGCAGCGGCTCGGCCCTGCGCCCGGCGTCCATCGCGCGCCGGCCGTGGGCCAGTGCGTCCTCCGGCCGGCCCTGCAGCCGGGCGAACCAACCCAGGTGGGCCAGGAACCACGCCTCGTACGCTGCGCTGCCCCTGCTCCGGGCGAAGGTGAGCGCCTCCTCGACCCGGCCGGCTGCCGCGGTCCAGTCGCCGCGGGACAGCGGCTCGAACGACGACTCGAAGATCGACCACTGCAGCCGCCTGACGTCCTGGTCCCGACGGAGCATCGGCAGCAGCTCGTCGAGCACCGGCACCAACGAGGCAACCTCGCCCAGATAGGCGTAGCAGGTCTTCAGCCCGTCGAGCCCGGCCGAGAGGGCGGCATCGTCGCTGCAGGCACGGCCGAGCGCCGCTGACTCCTGGGCCAGGGAGAGGGCCCGCGCGAAGGAGAGGTCGTTGCTGGCCAGGATCGCCAACCGGCTGAGCAGGTTGGCCTCGAACGCCCGGTCGCCGAGCCGCCGGGCGAGGACCCGCGCCTGCTCGACGTAGGCGACGCAGGTCGCTACCGGCGAGCCGAGCGCGGCAAGGCTGTCCCCGCCCAGCTCCCACAGCGCGGTCATCTCCAGCCGCAGGTCGCCGCCCTGGCGGGCCAGCTCGACAGCGGTGCGGTAGTCCGCGATGGCCTCGTTCCAGGCGGTCAGTGCCTCACGGGTGCGCCCCCGGGCGAGGTGGCAGCGACCGGTGAGCTCCGGCTGGTCGAGCCCCACGAGCACGGCGATGGCCCGGTCGAGGAGCCGCTCCGCGTCTGCCGCGGCGAACCGGCGCAGCGCCTGCTCGCCGGCCAGCAGCCAGGCCTTCGCCGCCCGGGTCAGGTCGCCGGCGGCAGCGGCGTGGCCGGCCATCACCTCCGGCCGGTCGACCATCAGGTCGGCCGCCCGCCGGTGGTAGATCACCCGGCTGGGCTCAGGGCTGGCCCGGTAGAGCACCTCGCGGGTCAGGTCGTAGGCGAAGGCGTAGGAGCGGCCACTGACGACGAGCAGCCGGGCCCGCAAGGCGTCCTCGCACGTCCGGGTGACGGCCGGCAGTGCTTCGCCGGTGAGCGCGGCGAGGTCGGTGGGGTCGAAGGTCGCGCCGAGCACCGCGGCCGCCTGGAGGAGGGTCTCGGCTTCCCGCCCCTGCCGGGCCACGTGCGCCAGTACGGAGTCCTGCAGCGTCGAGGGGATGCCGGTCTCGCCGCCCTGGAGCGCGCGCAGCGTCTCCACCACGAACAGCGGGTGTCCCGAGGTGGAGGCGAGGATCTCCGGCAGGTGCGCCCGCTGGCCGGCGGCGGCGACCAGGGTGGTGACCGCCTCGTCGTCCAACGGCGCGAGCGGCAGCACGCGGGCCACCGGGGACAGCCGCGCGATGGCCTCGACCCCCTCGTCGCTGCGTACGGTCGCCACGATCATCAGCCGGCTGTCGCCGAGTGTCCGTACGAGATAGTGCAGCAGGTCGACGGTGGCCAGGCCGGCGACGTGCAGGTCGTCGAGGACCAGGACGAGCGGCTGGTGCCGCGACAGCCGGCGCAGGAAGCCGGTGACCGCGGCGTAGGCCTGCCGGCGGCCGGCGTCGGGGGTGGCCGCCCGGGCCGCGTGTGCCTCCGGGCGCAGCGCGGCGACCTCGGGAACCAGCCCGGCCAGCACGTCGGCCTGCTCGACGACGACGTCGGCAAGGACGGCGGCGGGCAGCCCCCCGACGCAGCCACCGATCGCCTCGACCAGCGGCTGCAGGAACAGCGAGCGCTCGGCCTCGAAGCAGCGGGCGGACAGGACGAGCGCACCCTGGGCCACCTGCCCGGCCTCGGCCGCCAGCGTGGTCTTCCCGATGCCCGCCTCGCCCGACACGAGCAGCAGGGTGGTCTCGCCGCCGACCGTGCGTTGCCAGGTCGTGGCCAGGACAGCCACCTCCGCGTCGCGCCCGACGAGGGAGCCGGCTCGCACCGGCCGGGCCGGCAGGGCGTCGGAGGTAGGCAGCGCCACCCCGTGCAGCAGCGCGGCGTGCACCTCGCGGGTCGCCGTCGACGGGTCGGCGCCGAGGGCCTCGGCCAGGTCTTGGCGCAGCTGCTCGTACGCGGCCAGGGCCACCGCGTCCTCGCCCAGCGCCGAGGCGGCGCGCATCAGCAGCCGGCACGCCTCCTCGTCCAGCCGGTCGGCGGCGAGGGCGACCTCGGCGGCCCGCCGGGCGCGAGCCGGTTCGTGGGTCGCCAGGGCGCTCGCGGCGAGGGCGAGGCGGCCGCGGCGGCGCAGCGCGGACACCCGACCGCGGACCTCCTCGGCCCAGGGGGCGTACGGATCGTCGTCGGCCACGTCGCCGCGGTCGAGCACGGCCAGCGCTCCGGTGGCGGCGGCCAGGGCCAGGGCCGGCTCGGCCGGCCGGCTCTCGGCCTCGGCGACCAACCGCGCTGCCTCGTCGACGTCCACGGCGACCACGCGGCGGTCCAGCCGGTAGGCCGCCCGGCTGCCGGTGATCGCCGCCGTACCGATCGCCGCGCGCAGCCGGCTGACCAGGATGGCCAGCTCGGCCCCCGGCCGGGCCGGCAGCCGGTCCGGCCACGCCGCCTCGACCAGCCGGTCGGCCGGGACGTGGCCGTCGCCCGCGGCCGCGAGCAGCCCCAGCACCGTCCTGGCCTTGCGGCTGCCGAGCGAGCGGCCGGCCAGCCGGCGTCCCCCGACGACAGCGGTCAGTGGCCCCATCAGCTGGAGCGTCACGCTTTCCCGTACCTCAGCCGGCATCCGAACTCCCCTGGATCCAGCATCCTCGTACGGCTCCCGGGTCGCCAGGGTTCAGCCGGGACGGGCGACGCGCCGCCATGACCTGCGGGTCTGGTGGTCCTCGGCGCGGCGTACGGACCCGGAAGTTACGCTGCCTACTCGCCCGACCGCGCCCCGTACGGAAAGAGATCCTCGCCGCCTCGTGTCTGCGCAACCCCTGACCCCGCCTGCCAGTGCCTCCGCGGCCGCGCCCTTCGGTGCCCGGCCCGGCAAGGCTGTGCCCGTCTCCGCCCGGCCGCTCCGCGCCTGGCAGGTCGCCGCGCTCGAGACCTATCGCGCCAGCAGTCCTCAAGATTTTCTTGCGGTGGCCACGCCGGGCGCCGGCAAGACGACCTTCGCGCTGCGGATCGCCGCCGACCTGATCGCCGCCGGCGAGATCGACGCGGTCACCGTGGTGGCGCCGACCGAGCACCTCAAGACCCAGTGGGCCGCAGCGGCCCACGTCGCCGGCATCGCCCTGGACCCGAACTTCAAGAACGCCGACGGTGCGGCGAGCCGGGACTACCGCGGGGTGGTGCTGACCTATGCCCAGGTCGCCGCCCACCCGGCGCTGCACCGGATGCGCACCACGGCCAGGCGCACGCTGGTCGTCCTGGACGAGGTCCACCACGGCGGTGACGCGCTGAGCTGGGGTGACGCGGTGCGGGAGGCGTTCACCCCGGCCACTCGGCGGCTGTCGCTGACCGGCACGCCGTTCCGGTCGGACACCAACCCGATCCCCTTCGTCGGCTACGCCCGCGGCGGGGACGGGGTGATGCGCTCGGCCTCGGACTACGTCTACGGCTACGGCGACGCGCTGCGCGACGGCGTCGTACGACCGGTGCTGTTCCTGGCCTACACCGGTGAGGCCCGGTGGCGGACGCGGGCGGGCAACGAGCTCAGCGCCCGGCTCGGCGAGCCCATGACCGACGACGTCATGGCGCACGCCTGGCGTACCGCGCTGGACCCGGCGGGGGAGTGGATCGGGCAGGTCCTCGGCGCGGCCGACACCCGCCTCGGGCAGGTGCGCGCGGGCGGGATGCCCGACGCCGGCGGTCTGGTGATCGCGTCCGACCACGCTGCCGCCCGGGCCTACGCGCTGCTCCTGCAGCGCCGGACGGGGACCAAGCCGGTGGTCGTGCTCTCGGACGACCCGCAGGCCAGCCGGAAGATCGCCGAGTTCAACCGCTCGGACGAGCGCTGGATGGTCGCCGTCCGGATGGTGTCCGAGGGCGTCGACATCCCGCGGCTGGCCGTCGGGGTCTACGCCACCAGCGTGTCCACGCCGCTGTACTTCGCGCAGGCGGTCGGGCGGTTCGTCCGCAACCGGCGGCCCGGCGAGACGGCGTCGATCTTCCTGCCGAGCATCCCGCCGCTGCTCGAGCTGGCCGCCGCCCTGGAGTCGGAGCGCGACCACGTCCTCGACCGCAACGTGCTCAAGGACGACCCGTTCGCCGAGGAGAACGCGCTGCTGGCGGAGGCGGAGCGGTCCAAGGACGGTGCCGACCTCGACGAGTGGGAGTTCGAGGCTCTCGAGGCGTCGGCAGAGTTCGACCGGGTCCTCTTCGACGGGGCAGAGTTCGGCACGGGCGCCGAGTCCGGTTCGGCCGACGAGGACGACTTCCTCGGCCTACCAGGGCTTCTCGCGCCGGATCAGGTCGCTGTGCTGCTGCGCCAGCGGCAGTCCGAGCAGCTCTCCGCCGAGCGGGTGGCGGATCGGGTAGCGGCCAAGGCCCTGAAGGCAGCGCGGGCTGCCCAGCCGCCGGCGGAGGCCTACGACGTGCCGCTGCACGAACGGATGTCGGCACTGCGGCGTGAGCTCAACGCCGCCGTCGCGGCGCACCACCACCGGACCAACAAGCCGCATGGGATGATCCACGCCGAGCTGCGCCGGCTCTGCGGCGGCCCGGCCGCGGCTCAGGCGACCGAGGCCCAGCTCCGCGAGCGCCTTGACCGGGTCGCGACCCTGCGCTGAGGGAAGGAGCCCCCACGTGGACGACGCGCAGCTGATGGCGTGGCAGGCGACCCTGCAGGGGCAGGCCGACGAGGTCGTCGTTGACCTCGGCCTCGCCGAGATGCTGGCCGAGGCCGGCGAGCCCGTACGGGTCGGCAGCTCGGCGCTGGGGCTGATGGCCTGGCGTGACCTCGACGTCACCGTGGTCTGCCCGCACCTGTCGGCCTCGCAGGTGGCCGGACTGGGCGCCCGGCTCGCCGGGCATCCACGGGTGCGCGAGGTGACCTTCCGCAACGACACCGGTGCGTGGAACGTCGACCCGGCCTACCCCGACGGGCTCTACCTCGGCCTGCGCTACCGCGACGCCGGCGGAGAGGACTGGAAGGTCGACGTCTGGTTCGTCGACCGGCCGGACCGCCAGCCGGACCTTGGGCACGTACGCACCCTGCTGCCGCGGCTGACCGATGCCACCCGTGCGGCCATCCTGCGGGTCAAGGACGCGGTCTGGGACCAGCCGGGCTACGTGAGCTTCGACGTCTACACCGCCGTCCTCGACCACGGCGTGCGGACCACCGAGGAGTTCCTGGCCTGGCGGGAGGCCCGATGACCGCCGAGGCCGAGGTCGTCGCCCTCGACCGGCTGGTCGCCGACGCGCTGCTGCTGGCCGCCCCTGGCGGCCGGGCGATCCTCGGGATCGCCGGCGCGCCGGGAGCCGGCAAGTCGACCCTCGCCGAGGCGCTGGTGGCGGCTCTCGGTGAGCAGGCCGTGCTCGTCGGGCTGGACGGCTTCCACCTGGCCAACGCCGAGCTGGTCCGGCTGGATCGCCTGCAGCGCAAGGGTTCTCCGGACACCTTCGACGCCGCTGGCTATGTCAGCCTGCTCCGCCGGCTCCGCGCGCGGGACGAGCCGGTGGTCTACGCGCCCCGCTTCGACCGCTCGCTCGAGGAGTCGATCGGCTCCGCCGTCCCCGTCCCCGCCGAGGTGCCACTGGTCGTCACCGAAGGCAACTACCTGCTGGTGGACGACGGCGGCTGGGCACCCGTACGGGGGCTGCTCGACGCCTGCTGGTACGTCGACCC
>JAWWOL010000353.1:0-11729 GCA_033851695.1 Frankiales bacterium | reverse complement strand
TGTGGACAACTTCGGCAGGCCGTCACCGGATTGTGGTTGCCTGAGTCGGTCGCAGGAACGGACCGGTTCGTGGAGGTGGCGTCATGGCTCAGGGCGTGGGTCGGGGGGAGCCGTCAGCCCCCGTGGTCGCCGGCTTCCGGGTCGAGAGCCTCGTCGGCTTCGGTGGCTGCGGCGAGGTGTGGCGGGCCCGCGACGTCCTGACCGGCCGGCTGGTCGCGCTCAAGCGGCTGCGTCACGACGGTCCGCCGGCCGAGCGTGACCGGCTGCGCCGTGAGGCGGCAGTGCTCGCCGGGCTGTCCTCGCCGCACATCGTCCGGCTGCTGACGGTCGTGACGTCGGCGCAGGGGCTGATCCTGGTGCTGGAGTTCCAGGGCGGCGGGAGCCTGGCGTCCTTGCTACGAGTGCGGCCGCGGCTCGCTCCCGGCGAGGTCGTGA
The DNA here is from genome assembly GCA_033851695.1 of Frankiales bacterium. Lineage (GTDB taxonomy): Bacteria > Actinomycetota > Actinomycetes > JAWWOL01 > JAWWOL01 > JAWWOL01. The sequence continues at coordinate 11,294 of JAWWOL010000353.1, read as the reverse complement.
CCATCGCGGCGCCTCTGGCCGCAGCCCTGGCGGAGGTGCACGACACCGGCCTGGTCCACGGCGACCTCAGCCCGGCCAACCTGCTCTTCGCGACGGATGGCCGGCCGGTCATGTCGGACCTGGGCGTCGCCCGGCTCGCTGGCCGGGCCGGGGCCGAGGCGGTCACCGCCGCCTACACCGATCCGGCCGTGCTGCAGGGGGCTCCGCTGACCAGGTCCGCTGATGTGTACGCGCTGGCGGCCGTGTGCTTCGAGGCGCTCGTCGGACGCCCGCCGTTTGCCGGCGACACTGCCGCGGGCGTGCTGGCGGCGGCCGCGGCCGGGCGGCCCAGCCTGCGAGAGCTGGCCCCTGACCTGCCTGGGGCGCTCGCCGATGCGGTCGAGGCGGGGCTGTCGGCCGAGGTCGAGCGGCGCCCCGACGCCGGGACGTTTGCGGCCCAGCTGCTCGAGGCCTGTCCGCCGCTGCCCGTGCGGCTCGCCGGTGCGACCGTGCCGGTGGCCGCACCGCCGACGGCGGCGGTACGGCGGCTTCCGGAGCCACCCATCCCGGTCGAGTCCAAGCCCAGCCGGCCTGAGCGGCTGGCCGCGGCACTGAGCCGGGTCCGCCTGACGCCACGGAGGCTGGCAGCTGCCGCGGCCGCGCCGGTCGCGCTGGCCGGTGCCGTCTGGGGCGGGGTGGCGTGGGCGCGGTCCAGCTCTCCGGCCCTGGCCGGAACGGCGGCGTGGGCTACGGCCGGTGACGCGTCCGCGGGCTCAGTGGGAGTCAGTCCGGCCGCGACGGCTCCACTCGGGCCGCCGGTCCTGCCCAGCGGCCGGGTGGCCAGGGCGGCGACGACCCCGACCATCCCGGCACCGCGGACCGCGGTCGGGGCGGCGTCGACGGCGCGTCCCCCGGCGCCCCGGCCCCGCCCCGACCGCACCCCGGGACCCACGGGACCGGTCACGATCGCGCCGTCCGAGGCGACCAGCGAGGCCATGCTGGGGGTGATCGGCCGGCTCGACGACCGGCGCGACGGTGCCTTCGCCGCGGGCGACGGCGCGTTGCTCGACCAGGTCTACGCACCGGCTTCGGCCCCACTGGCGGCAGATCGCGCTCGGCTCCGCGCCATGCTTGCGGCCGGTGACCGTGCGGACGGACTGGTGCTGACCGTCCGCTCGCTCGAAGTCGTCGGGGTGAGCTCGACAAGCGTCCGCCTCCGGGTCGCCGACGAGCTGGGCCCCTACTCCTTCGTCGACACCACCGGGGCTACCGTCCAGCGTCTGCCGGCGCGGCCGCTGACCACCTGGGCGATCACGCTGGTCCGCGTCGTCGCTGGTGAGGACGGCTGGCGGATAGCGGCGATCGCCAGAGCCTGAGCCGCGCCGCATACCAGGCCGCGTCAGTCCGGGTGCAGGGCCGAGTTGACGGCTTGATCGATCGTGCGGTGCTGGAACGCATAGCCGGCGTCGAGGAGGACCCGGGGCAGCACCCGCTGGCTGACGACGGCCTCGTCGGCGAACTCGCCGACGGCCAGCCGCAGCGCCGCCTTGGGCACCGGCAGCAGGGTCGGCCGGTGCAGCGCCCGGCCCAGCGCGTGGGTCAGCTCGCTGTTCCGGACCGGCTGCGGGCCGGTGAGGTTGACCGCACCGCGGAGGTCCTTGGCCTCGGCCTGGGCCAGCAGGAACCGGAGGGCGCCGACCTCGTCGGCCAGCGAGATCCACGACTGCCACTGCTTGCCGTTGCCCAGCCTGCCGCCGAGGCCGAGCTTGAAGACGGTCAGCAGCGGCAGCTCGATGCCCGCCGGCAGCGCAACGCCGGAGCCGAGCAGGCCGCCCTTGGCGGTCAGGACCAGCCCCGTGCGCAGGTGCAGGACGCGGACACCGACCTGCTCCGCGGGCTGGGTCGCGCCCTCCCACGACCGGACCACCGACGGGAAGTAGCCGTTGCCCGCGGGTCGGGTCTCGTCCACGGCGGCCTCGCCGGTGTCGCCGTACCACCCGATCGCGGACGCGGACAGCAGGAGCCGCGGCCGTGGCTCTGCCGCAGCCAACGCCAGGGCCAAGGTGGTGGTGGCCTCGACCCGGCTGTTGAGGATCAGCTGCTTGTGCGTCGGGGACCAGCGGCGAGCCGCGACGGGTGCTCCGGAGAGGTTGATGACCGCCTCGACGTCCTGCAGGGTCGTCGGGTCGAGCGCCCCACGGGCCGGGTCCCAGCCGATCTCGTCCGGGGCGGAGGGCCGGCCGCGGACCAGGCGCAGGACGTCGTGACCGTCGCTACGCAGTGCCGGCACCAGGCTGGAGCCGAGCAGGCCGGAGGCACCGGACAGGGCGATACGCATGGGCTCCATCCTGCTCCGGCGCGTCGGGCCCGGCACGCCGAGCGGGCCGGGTCCGACGATCGGTCGTGACTAGAGGCCGAGCTCGGAGTCGAAGTTGCCGTCCTCGAGCCGGGCCTTGATGGTGCTGAGGAACCGGGCCGCGTCGGCACCGTCGACCAGGCGGTGGTCGTAGCTCAGACCGAAGTAGACCATCGAACGGATCGCGATCGTCTCGCCGAGATCGGGGGTGGCGACGACGACCGGACGCTTGACCACTGCGCCGGTGCCGAGGATGCCGACCTGCGGCTGGTTGATGATCGGGGTGTCGAACAGCGCCCCTCGCGAACCGGTGTTGGTCAGCGTGAACGTGCCGCCGCCGAGCTCGTCGGGGCTGACCTTGTTGTTGCGCGTGCGCTCTGCCAGGTCGGAGATCTTGCGCGCAAGGCCGCCGATGTTGAGGTCCTCCGCGTGGTTGATCACCGGCACGAGGAGGCCGCGGTCGGTGTCGACCGCGATGCCGAGGTGTACGGCGTCGTGGTAGGTCACCGTCCCGGCCTCGAGGTCGATGCTCGCGTTCACGTTGGGATGAGCCTTGAGCGCCTCGATCGTCGCCAGCGCGAAGAACGGCAGGAAGGACAGCTTGACGCCCTCGCGCGCCTCGAACGCTGTCTTGGCCGCCGCGCGACGCTGGGCGATCCGGGTGACGTCGACCTCGACGACGGTGGTGAGCTGGGCGGAGATCTGCAGCGACTCGACCATCCGCGTGGCGATCACCTTGCGCAGTCGCGACAACGGCTCCGTACGGCCGCGGGCCTGCGTCGCAGCGGCGACGTTGGCCGAACCCGCGCCGGTGGGCGCCGCAGCAGGAGCACTGGCAGCAGCAGGAGAACTTGCAGCAGCAGGAGCACTGGCGACAGCAGGAGCACTGGCGGCGGCCGGAGCGGCGGTCGCGGGAGCAGCCGGAGCCGTCCCACCGGCGGCGTCGAGCACGTCCTGCTTGCGGATGCGGCCACCGACGCCGGTGCCGGCGATCGCGCCGAGGTCGACGCCGTGCTCGGTGGCAAGCTTGCGTACGAGCGGCGTGACGTAGGCGTCCGAGTTGACGTCTGACTCGGCCCGCGGCTGGCCGGCGGCGGCGGACGGCTCGAGGGTCGAGGTCTGCGGCTGCTGCTGGGGAGCGGAGGGGGCGGGGGCCGACTCGGCCGCGACCTCCTCGCGCTCGGCCGGACTGGCTGCTGCCTCGGGCTCGGCCTCGGCTGTGGGCTCGGGGGTGGCGGCCTGCGCGGCGGGTGCGGGCTCCTCGGCTGCGGGGGCAGCGGCCTCGGGGGAAGAGGCCTCGGGGGAGGAGGCGCCGGCACCGTCGTCGATCACGGCCAGCTCGACGCCGACGTCGACGGTCTCGTCCTCGTTGACCTTGATCTCCGTCAGGATGCCCGAGGACGGGGACGGGATCTCGGTGTCGACCTTGTCGGTCGAGACCTCGAGCAGCGGCTCGTCGGCCTCCACCCGCTCACCGGCCTTCTTCAGCCAGCGGGTGACAGTGCCCTCGGAGACGCTCTCGCCCAGGCGGGGCATGGTGACGGAGACCGGCATGGTGGCGGCGACCTCTTTCTCGGCAGCGGATCAGGGATTCAGTGGGTGGACCAGTGCGGCCCGGAGTCTGCGGTGAGCCTACGGGCTGTGCGGTGCGGACCGTCAGTCGTGCACGTGCAACGGCTTGCCGGCGAGCGCGAGGTGGGCCTCACCGATCGCCTCGGACAGGGTCGGGTGCGGGTGGATCAGCTGGGCGACCTCGGCCGGCAGGGCCTCCCAGTTGACGATCAGCTGGGCCTCGGTGATCAGGTCGCCGACCCGGCTGCCGACCAGGTGGATGCCCAGGACCGGGCCGTCGACGGCTGAGATGACCTTGACCGCACCGGCGGTCTCGAGGATCTTGGCCCGGCCATTGCCGGCGAAGTCGTAGACGACCTCCTTGACCTCGTAGCCGCGCTCACGGGCGACCGCCGCCGTGATGCCGACCGATGCCACCTCTGGCTCGCAGTAGGTGATCTTGGGCACCCCGTCGTAGTCGATGGCCGGCGGGTTGAGGCCGGCCAGCTCCTCGGCGACCATGATCCCCTCGGCGAAGCCGACGTGGGCGAGCTGGAGGCCGGGGCGCAGGTCGCCGACGGCGAACACGTTGGGCAGGTTGGTACGGCACTTCTCGTCGACCAGGACGAAGCCGCGCTCCATGGCCACGCCGACCTCGTCGTAGCCGAGCCCCTCGGACACCGGCCCGCGGCCGACGGCGACCAGCAGCACCTCGGCGTCGAAGGTCTTGCCGTCCTCGAGGGTCACGGTGACGCCAGCGTCGGTGACCTTGGCGTCGGCGAATCGCACGCCCAGGGAGAAGTTGATGCCCCGCTTGCGGAACGCCCGCTCGAGCCGCTTGGAGGAGTCCTCGTCCTCGAGCGGGAGCAGGTGGGGCAGCGCCTCGACGATGGTCACGTCGGCGCCGAAGGACTTCCAGACGCTGGCGAACTCGACGCCGATGACGCCGCCGCCGAGCACGATCGCGGAGGCCGGCACCCGGTCGAGGGTGAGCGCCGTCTCACTGGTGATGATCTTGTCGCCGTCGATCTCGAGGCCGGGCAGGCTGCGGGAGTAGGAGCCGGTGGCCAGCACGACGGCCCGTGACGCGGTGAGCCGGCGGTCGCCGACCTGCACGGCGTCGGGCGCGACCAGCCGTCCCTCGCCCTCGACGACGGTGATGCCGCGGGACTTGACCAGTCCGGTCAGCCCGCGGTGCATGGTCGAGACGACCTTGTCCTTGTACGCGTTGACGCCGGCCATGTCGATGCCCTCGAGCGTGGCCTTGACGCCGACGGAGGCGCTGTTGCGGGTGTGGTCGGCGACCTCGGCGGCGTGCAGCAGTGCCTTGGTCGGGATGCAGCCGCGGTGCAGACAGGTGCCGCCGACCTTGTCCCGCTCGACCATGGCAACGCTGAACCCGAGCTCGCTGGCCCGCAGGGCACAGGCATAGCCTCCGCTGCCGGCGCCGAGGATGACGAGGTCGTACGTGTCGGCGCTGCCGTTGGTCACCAGGAACTCCTTTGAGCGGTCTGCGGGCGCTGAGCCAAAAAGGTGGTTCAGCGCGTGGCGGGGCCTGATTCGTGGGCCGCAACCCACCAACGTCACCGAACAGTGGCATTCTTCCACTCGTCACGGGTGGACGGCACACCGCGCCCGGGAGGACAGGACCGGCAGCGTGATGAGGGGGACGTCGTGAAGGTCTTCGGCTGGCGCCGGCCGCGCCGTGGCGCGGTCGGCTGGGAGAGCACCAGGGACACCCAGGCGGAGGCCATCGCCTACCTCGACGAGTTCGTCGCCACCCGCCGCGGGGTCGAGGTGTACGTCGAGCCGGCCACCGCGGTGGTCGAGACCTCGGTCGCCCTGGTCGCCGCTGACGGCGAGTGGACCCGACGGCGGATCGGCAGCCCCAAGGCGGCGGCCGCCTTCGCCAAGCGGCACTCGATCCCGGTGTACGACACGGCCGCCGTCGGCTACCCCCCGCGGATGCGCGCCTGGACGGCGGAGCAGGCGGCGAAGCGGCGCGCCCCCCGGCCGTGAGCGGCTAGCCCTGCTCGAGAGCCATCGCATGTCGCCGGCCGCTCATGTCCCGGGAGATGGCCCGGGCCGTGTCGACCACCGCGCGCGCGAGCGAGGTGGTGGCCGTCGACGCCAGCAGCCGCTCGGTCGGGCCGACGATGCCGACCGAACCGGCGCCGACGCCGTGCCGGTCGAGGATGGCCGCGGCGATGCCGCCCTCCCCGACGTTGGACTCCTGGTCCTCGACGGCGTAACCGGTGGCGCGCACCTTGGCCAGCGCGCGCGACAGCGCGGCTTTCGACGTCTGTGTGCGGCCGGTGAGCGGCCGCAACGGGGCCTTCAGCAAGTCGTCCAGCGTCTCCTCGGGGACGTGGGCGGCGATGGCGTGCCCGAGCGCGCACGCGTGCCAGGGGATCGTGGCGCCGACCTCGAGGATCTGTACGACGTCGTCGGGCCGGAACTCGTGATGCACCACCATGACCTCGGCCCCGGTCAGGACGGCCACCCAGACAGCCTCGTTGACCTGGCGGGCCAGCGCCGCGGCGCGCAGCATCGATCGCGTGCGCAGCTCCGACCCGGCGAGGTAGGCGTTGCCGAGCTGGAGCACCGCGGGTCCCAGGGAGTACTTGCCCCCGTCCACGTCCTGGCGGACGAGCCCGTTGTGCTCGAGCGTGCGCAGCAAGCCGTACACCGTGGGCTTGGCCAGGCCGATCCGATCGGCGATCTCAGTCACACCGAGGGTGGGGGTGCCGGTCGCCAGGGCCCGCATGATGCCGGCGGCACGGTCGACCGCCTGGATGCGGCCGGTGCGGCTGACCGGCGGCTCGGTGCTCGACATCGGCTCCGGTTCCTTCCTCGCGTGTTCGACGATACCAAACGCCATTACCAAGGATCCGTCGCTCAACAAGATCATTACCGGGCCGTTGTGGCGTTCGTGGAGCGCCTGTCCCCGGAGCTGACCGCTTCGCCGACCGGTCCGGTCAGGAGCTGGCGGCGATGTCCTCGAGCAGGTCGACCAGCGTGCGTACGGCGGCGCCGGTCCCACCCTTGGGGGTGTAGCCGTGCGGCTTGCCCTGGTTGAAGGCCGGTCCGGCGATGTCGAGGTGCGCCCAGGGCAGGCCCTCCGGCACGAAGTCCTGCAGGAACAGCCCGGCGACGAGCATGCCGCCGTAGCGGTCACCCATGTTCGAGATGTCCGCGACGTCGGAGTCGAGCGACCGGCGCAGCTCTGGCGGCAGCGGCATCGGCCACATCTGCTCACCCGCCCGATCGGCGGCCTCGACCACGCGACCTCGCAGCAGGTCGTCGTTGCCCATGACCGCCGAGGTGCGGGCACCCAAGGCAACCAGCTGTGCCCCGGTCAGCGTCGCCACGTCGATCAGGTAGTCGGGGGAGTCCTCGGTGGCGCGGACGATCGCATCGGCGAGCACCAACCGGCCCTCGGCGTCGGTGTTGAGGACCTCGACCGTGCGGCCGCCGTACATCGTGAGGACGTCGGAGGGCCGGATCGCCGCGCCACTGGGCATGTTCTCGCACATGGGGGCGTAGCCGACGACGTTGACCGCCAGCCCGAGCCTGGCCGCGACGTTGACGGTGGAGAGCACAGCCGCCGCTCCGCCCATGTCGGACTTCATCCACTCCATCGCGGCGGCCGGCTTGATGGACAGGCCGCCCGAGTCGAACGTGATCCCCTTGCCAATCAAGGCGACGGTACGGGTGGCCTTGGGGTGGGTGTGGCTCACCCGGACCAGCCGGGGTGGGTGGCTCGAGCCCTGGCCGACGCCGGTGATCCCGCCGTAGCCGCCCCGGCGCAGCGCCTTGTCGTCGAGGACGGAAACCTCGACTCCGGCAGCGTTCGCCGCCTCGACGGCGAGCGCCGCGAAGGACTGCGGGTAGAGGTCGGACGGCGAGGTGTTCACGAGGTCGCGGGTGGCGGCGACCCCGGCGGTGACGATCTCCGCCCGGCGGAGTACGGCCTTGGCCGCTGCGCCGGTGTCGTCGACGACCAGGGTGACGGCGCCGACCGGGGACTTGTGGTCCTCGCGGCTGGCGAAGCGGTAGCGGTCGAAGGCGTAGCCGCCCAGCAGCGCGCCCTCGGCGACGGCGCGCAGGCCGCTGGGACCGCCCGCAACGCTCAGCGTGGTGGCGACCTTGGCGGTGCCGGCCAGCAGGCGGACCGCGGCACCGGTGGCCCGGCGCAGCGCCTCGGCCGGGTAGGGGGCACCGCGGCGGGCGGCCGTACCAAGTCCGACGGCCACCAGCACCGGTGCGCCGAGCCGGCCGAGCGTCGCGACGCGGGTGACCTCACCCTCGGCACCGGTCGCGCCGAGGCCGGCCAGCAGGGCGGCGAGCTTGCCACCCATCGCCTTCTCGACGGCCTCCGCAGCAACGGGGACGGGACCGGTGGGCCCCTTGGCGACCCCGATCAGGACCGCGTCGACCTTGAGCGACTCCACGGCACGGTTGGACAGGTTCAACGAGGTCACGGCACTCCGATCCGACGCGGCGGCATGCGCAGGGTCGCGGGTCAGCTGGACGGTTTGCGGGCAGACGCTGATCGCTGAGCCTAGCCGTGAACCGTTGCCCGGTCTGCGCGGACAGGCAACCCGCCGGTAACCTCGCCGCATGCAGCCCTCACCCAGCGGCCAGCTCCTGCGCTCCCCGCTCCACGACTGGCACGTCGCGCACGGCGCCAAGATGGCCGACTTCGGCGGCTGGGAGATGCCGATCGAGTACCCCGGCGGCGGGGTCCTCAAGGAACACGCCGCCGTACGGGAGCACGTCGGCATCTTCGACGTGAGCCACCTCGGCAAGGGTGTCGTACGCGGCCCGGGGGCTGCGGCCTACGTCAACTCCTGCCTGACCAACGACCTCGACCGGCTGGTGCCCGGTCAGGCGCAGTACACCTTGTGCTGCCAGGACGACGGCGGCGTGGTCGACGACCTGATCGCCTACCTGCGCAGCCCCGACGAGGTCTTCCTCATCCCCAACGCCGCCAACACCGCCGAGGTGCTCCGCCGGCTCGACGAGTCGGCGCCCGCCGGCATCGAGGTCGTCAACCTGCACCGCTCGCTTGCCGTCATCGCCGTCCAGGGGCCGCGGTCTCCCGAGCTGCTCAGCCGGCTCGGGCTGCCGGTCGACCACGACTACATGAGCTTCGTCACCGCGGAATGGCAGGGCCGGCAGGTCGTGGTGTGCCGCAGCGGCTACACCGGCGAGATCGGCTTCGAGTTGCTGCCGCAGTGGGACGACGCGCCCGCCCTGTGGGAGGCGCTGCTGGAGGAGGGCGCCACCCTGGGTGCGCTGCCGGCAGGCCTGGGGGCACGGGACACGCTGCGTACGGAGATGGGCTACCCGCTGCACGGCAACGACCTGTCACCGGAGATCACCCCCGTCCAGGCGCGGGTCGGCTGGGCGGTCGGCTGGTCCAAGCCGGCCTTCTGGGGACGCGAGGCGCTCGTCCTCGAGAAGGCCGAGGGACCGCGCCGGTTGCTCTGGGGCATCGAGTCGATGGACCGCGGCATCCCGCGCCCCCACATGCCCGTGCTCACCGCTGGCGGCGAACGGGTCGGTGAGGTCACCAGCGGCACCTTCTCGCCGACGCGGCGGCTGGGCATCGGGCTGGCCCTGCTGGACATCTCGGCCGGCGCGGGGGACGAGCTGCTGGTCGACGTCCGCGGGCGCACGTCGGTGGTCCGCGTGGTCAAGCCACCGTTCGTGCAGACCTCGACCCGCTGACCCCGTACGAGGCTCAGCCCGATCCGACCGCCATCACCAGCAGCGACGCCGCGGTAGCGACCTCCACCAGGGCGCCGAGCACGTCCCCGGTGATGCCACCGAACCGGCGTACGGCGTGCGCGCGCAGCCCGTGGGCCAGCGCGAGCGGCGCGACGACCGCGATCACCGCACGGGCAGTGTCCTCGACGTGGTGATGGCCGGTCGTGAAGGCGAGAACCCCTGCTGCGCAAGCGATCCCGGCGGTGAGCGAGGCGACCGTACGGGCGGACGTGGTGCCGGCGACCAGCGCTCCGAGGCCGTCCGGCCGTGCGGACGGGGTGCGTGGCGTGCACGCCCAGGGGACTGCCAGCCGGCCGGTCGTGAAGGCGACCAGCAGGGCAACCGTGGCCCTGCCGGCGGTCAGCGACTCGCCCAGCGCCGCCACGTCGACCAGCAGCACGAGCACCAGCGCCGCGACCCCGAACGGTCCGACGTCCGGGGCCTTCATCACCGCCAGCGCGCGTTCCGGGCCGCCGTACGAGCCCAGCCCGTCGACGGTGTCGGCGAGCCCGTCGAGGTGGAGGCCCCGGGTCAGCAGGGCGCCCAGCAGGATGGCGAGCACCGCCAGGAGCGGCACGCCGGAGGGGAACGTGTGCCGGAGCAGCCGGCAGCCCAGCGCAAGCACCCCGCCCAGGGCCGCCCCCACCGCGGGCGCCCAGAGCATCGCCGACCCGGCGGTGCGGCGGTCGGTGCGGCCACCCCGCAGGGGCAGCACGGTGAAGGTGGTCAGCGCGAGCCGGAGCCCGTCGCCGGGCCGGGGCTCAGCCGGTGGGCTGCTGGTCACTGACCTTGGCCTCGTCGAACGTCGCCATGTCGGCCAGCGTGGCGGCGGCAGCCTGCAGGAGGGGGAGCGCGAGCAGCGCCCCTGTCCCCTCGCCGAGGCGCAGCCCGAGGTCGAGCAGCGGCACCAGGCCCAGCTCGGCCAGCGCCGCGGTGTGGGCCGGCTCGGTCGAGCGGTGACCGGCCACCCACCAGGCACGCGCGCCGGGAGTCAACCGGTCGGCGACGAGTGCGGCGGCGCCGGAGACCACGCCGTCGAGCACCACGGGGGTCCGCCGCTCCGCGGCCCGGGCGAGGAAGCCGGCCGTCGCCGCGAAGTCGGCGCCACCCACCACGCCCACCAGCCGGCCGGGCTGCTCGAGGTGCGGCCGGCCCCGGCGGACGGCGTCCCGTACGGCCCGGGTCTTGCGGATCCAGGCCGCGTCGTCGATGCCGGTGCCGCGCCCGACGAGGGTGTGCGCCTCGGCGCCGGTGAGCAGGGCGACCAGCACGGTGGCCGGGGTGGTGTTGCCGATGCCCATGTCGCCGGCGATGAGCAGGTCGGCCCCGGCGTCGATCTCCTCGTCAGCGATCGCCCGCCCGGCGGCGATGGCCGTCTCGGTCTCGCGCCGGCTCAACGCGTCCTCGCGGTCGATGCGCCCGGAGCCGGCGCGGACCTTGTGCTTCGTCGTCTCCGCAGGGGCGCCGAGCAGGTCGGTCGCGACGGCGAGGTCGAGCACCCGTACAGTCGCGCCGACCTGCCGGGCCAGCACGTTGACCGCTGCGCCGCCGGCCAGGAAGTTCGCCACCATCTGGGCGGTCACCTCGGCCGGGTAGGCGGACACTCCGGCGGCGGCGATCCCGTGGTCCCCCG
>JAWWOL010000037.1:0-8943 GCA_033851695.1 Frankiales bacterium | reverse complement strand
ACCTCCTCGCCGTGCACGTCGCCCGTACGGACGGGTTGTCCAGCAGCACTCCGGCCAGCCTGCCGGAGCTGCAGGCGCTGGTCGAGTCCCTGGGCGGCCACTACCACGTGCTGACCGGCGACGACCCTTCCGAGGCGGTGCTGCAGTTCGCGAGGGCGGAGGACGCCACCCAGCTGGTGATCGGGGCCAGCCGGCGGCGTTGGATCAACCGGGTGCTCGGCGGGCTCGGCACCGCCGCGTCGATCATCCGGGAGTCCGGTTCGATCGACGTCCACATCGTCACCCACGGCCACGTTGACCGGGGTCGGCTGCCGCAGCTCGGCCGCGGCCTGTCGCGGCGCCGCCAGCTGCTGGGCTGCCTCGTCGGTGCCATTGCCCTGCTGGCCGTCAGCGGGCTGATCGGCCAGCTGCGTGGCGACCTGACGCTCGCATCGATCGGGCTGATCTACCTGCTGGTCGTCATCACGGTGGCCCTCGTCGGCGGTCTGCTCCCCGCCGTCGCCGCCGCGCTCCTGGCCAGCGCGGCCGTCAACTACTGGTTCACGCCGCCGTACTACAGCTTCCGCATCGGTGACCGGAACAACGCCCTCGCCTTGTCGGTGTTCGTGGTCGTTGCGGCCGCGGTCAGCGTGGTGGTCGACCTGGCGGCCAAGCGGGCCGAGCAGGCGGCCCGCAGCTCTGCCGAGGCTGAGGTGCTCAGCGCCCTGGCGGGCACCGCGCTCGGGGCTGCCGAGCCGCTGCCGGCACTCGTGCAGCAGCTGCGGGAGGTCTTCGGCGCCGACGCGGCCGCCTTGCAGGAGCTGCAGCCCGAGGGCGGCTGGACCACGACCGTCCGCGCAGGTGCCGAGCCCGCGCCGGCGGTGCACCGGAGCATCGAACCCGTCGGCGAGGACGCTCGCCTGGTCGTCTGCGGGCGACCGTTGTCCGGCTCCGACGTCCGGCTGCTGCGGGCGTTCGCCAGTCACGTCGGCGCCGTACGCCGAACCGAGCGGCTCCAGCGGGAGGCGGCCGAGGCCCGTACGGCCGAGGCAGCCGACCAGGTGCGGACAGCGTTGCTTGCGGCGGTCGGGCACGACCTGCGGACGCCGCTGGCGACCATCAAGGCGAGCGCGTCGGCCCTGCTGGACGACGGCGTGGCCCTGGCTCCGCAGGATCGGCAGGAGCTGCTGGCGGGGATCGAGAGCGCGGCCGACCGGCTGACCCGGCTGGTGGTCAACCTGCTGGACATGAGCGGGCTGGTGACCGGCGAGGTCGCCCCCAAGCTCGAGCCGACCTCGATCCAAGAGGTCGTCGCGAGGGTCGTGCAGTCGTTCGCGGACGACCCGGCGGCGAGGCGGCTGGAGGTCGAGCTGGACGAACGGCTGCCCGCAGTGCTCGCCGACGCCGGCCTCACCGAGCGGGTGCTGCGGCTGGTCACCGAGAACGCGCTCGCCTATGGCGCGAGCCAGCCGGTGCTGGTGCAGGCCAGCTGCCTGGGTGACCGGATGGAGGTGCGGGTGGTGGACCGCGGGCCGGGCCTCGACAGCGACGGCAAGGAGCGCAGCTTCCAGCCGTTCCAACGGGCCGACGACGTCCCTCTGGGCGCGGGCATCGGCCTCGGGCTCGCCGTCGCCCGCGGACTGGCCGAGTCGCAGGGCGGGTCGCTGGACCCGGAGGACACTCCCGGCGGCGGCCTGACGATGGTGCTGACCCTCCCGCTGGCCGGCTGACGCGGAGGTGTCCGGGACCCTACTGCAGGAAGTCGGCCAGCGACGGGAGGAAGGCGGCGTCCGCCGCCGCGTACGCGCTGTCCGCCCCCGCCTTGGCGGTCCGGCGGCGGAGCTCGTCGGCAACCGCCGCCTCCTCCCGGGCGAACGCGGCCACCTCGGGGGAGGGGGCCAGCGCCAGTGCTCGTGCCGTGCCACGGTCGAGCCGGCGCAGCAGCACGGCGGTGTCGGCGATCGCCTCGGTCACGGCGGAGATCCGCACTCGCAGGGTGGGCAGGAGGGCCCCGAGGCGGGCCCACTCCTCCCCGGCGCAGAGTACGGTCGCGCGGCGCAGCAGCACCGGGTCTTCCTGCGCTCCCGCGTAGTCCTCTCCCCGCATGCCCAGCGCGATCAGCCGTTCCGCGACGACGTCGAGCTCGACAGCCGCGGCCGGGCCGCTGGCCTCCGGCCGGTGCCGGGCGAGGGTGTCCCTGATCAGCTCGGCCGCGCCGGAGAGCAGGGAACGTGCCTCGGTGAGCTGGGCGTCGCGGAGCTCCAGCCGGTCGGCCGGTCCGGGGTCGTCCTGCTCCTGCTGCGGGCTCAGCCATGCGGCCAGAGGGACGAGGACCGGCGCCCAGCCGCGCGCTGTCATGCCCGCACCGCGTCCGGTCCGCCGACCTGGGCCAGCTGTGCGGCAACGGAGTCGGTGGTGGTGCGGGCGAGGCGTCGTACGGCGGAGGCGTGGTCGTCGACCTCGGCGGCGAGCCTGGTCAGGGCGGTGCGGTGATCCTCGAGCAGGGCACGCCACGGCGGCTCCGCCGTCTCGACGAGCGCGGCCAGAGTGAGCGTCTCCTCGAGCAACCCGTCGGCCTGCGCCATCTGCGCGACGAGCAACGCCCGGTTGAGCTCGGCAGCCCGTACGGCGGCGGTGGCGTCCTCGACCTCCTCGGCCGCCCAGGCGAGGAAGCGGCCCTCTCCCGAGACGAGCAGCGCCCGGAGCTCGACCAGCCGGTAGACGAGCACGTCGAGCAGGGTCCGCTCACGCCCCAGCAGGTCGACCAACAGCTCCGTCTCCGTCATGCGTCTGCTATCGGCAGTTCCGCGCGGAGATGAGTCGGAACTTGCTGCTCAGGTGCCACGGCATTCGGCCGATGGAGTCAGAGCGAGCAACGTCCTGCCCCGTCGCCGTGGCGGTCAGGAGACCGAGGAGGCCCAGTGAACGAGATGGACGAGATCGTCCATGAGTTCCTCGTCGAAAGTCATGAGAACCTGGACCAGCTCGACCAGGACCTCGTGGCGCTGGAACAGGAGCCGGACTCCCGGCCACTCCTCGGGAGTGTCTTCCGGACGATCCACACCATCAAGGGCACCAGTGGGTTCCTTGCGTTCGGTCAGCTGGAGAAGCTGACCCACGTGGGTGAGGGGCTGCTCAGCCACCTCCGTGACGGCCGGATGGCCCTCACCCCCGAGATCACCAGCGTCCTGCTGGAGCTCGTCGACGCCATTCGGACGATCCTGCGCAACGTCGAGGCGGACGGCACGGAGGGCAACGTCAACATCGGCAAGCTGATGGCCCGGCTGACGGCGCTGCAGAACGGCGAGTCGCTGCCGGCTGAGGGGCCGCCCGCAGCGGACGTCTCGCCCGACGGCAGCCCGCTGTTCGGTCAGTCGCTCGTAGAGAAGGGCGTCGTGAGCGAGGAAGACGTCACCCTCGCCGTGATGGAGCAGGCCGTCGGCGACCAGCGACTGATCGGCGAGATCCTCGTCGAGCACGGCGCGGTCACCCCGGAGGACCTGTCCCAGGTGCTCGGCATGGGTGCCGACGGCCGCCGCTCGGTCGCGGACAGCAGTGTCCGCGTCGACGTCGAGGTCCTCGACAACCTGATGCGCCTGGTCGGTGAGATGGTGCTGACCCGCAACCAGATCGCGGCCAAGGTGCTGGCGAACAGCGACGTGTCGGTCACCCGCAACTGGCAGCGCCTGAACGTGATCTCGTCCGACCTGCAGCTCGGTGTGATGAAGGCCCGGATGCAGCCGATCGAGAGCGTCTGGAGCAAGCTGCCCCGGATCGTGCGCGACCTGAGCGTCTTCGTGGGCAAGCAGGTCCGGCTGGAGATGTCCGGCGCGGACACCGAGCTCGACCGCAGCGTCATCGAGGCCATCAAAGACCCGCTGACCCACCTCGTACGCAACGCCCTGGACCATGGCATCGAGGCACCGGACGTACGGATCGCGCGCGGCAAGCCGGCAGAGGGCCGGCTGGGGCTGCGCGCCTACCACGACGGTGGTCAGGTCAACCTGGAGATCAGCGACGACGGTGCCGGGATCGACTCGGCCAAGATCGGTGCCAAGGCCCTCGAGCGTGGCCTGGTGACGGCCGACCAGCTGGCGGCGATGTCCGAGCGCGACATCATCAACCTGATCTTCCTGGCCGGCTTCTCGACCGCTGAGGCGGTCACGAACATCTCCGGCCGTGGCGTCGGGATGGACGTGGTCAAGAGCAACATGGAGCGCATCGGCGGCTCGGTCGAGGTGCTGACCGACCCCGGCTCCGGCACGACGTTCCGGATCAAGATCCCGCTGACCCTGGCGATCGTCTCGGCGATCGTGGTGGCCTGCGCCGACGCCCGGCTGGCGATCCCGCAGGCCAGCCTGCTCGAGATCGTCCGCCTCGAGGGCGAGGAGCGGGTCACCCGGATCGAGCACATCTCCGGCGCCCCCGTCTTCCGGCTCCGGGACAACCTGGTGCCCGTGGTCTCGCTGCGTGAGGCTCTCGGCTTCCCGGCGGCCGAGCTCGACGATCGCAGCTGGTTCATCGCCGTCCTCGGCAACAAGGACCGGCAGTACGGATTGCTCGTGGACCACGTCGTGGACAACGAGGAGATCGTCGTACGGCCGCTGTCGGCGCACCTGAAGTCGATCCAGGAGTTCTCCGGCGTGACCATGCTGGCCGACGGCCGGCTGGCGATGATCCTGGACGTGTGGGGACTCGCCGCCGCCCGCAACGTCTCGCTCACCAGCGGCGGCCGCAACGGGATGCGCGGGGAGGACCAGGACAGCGGCGAGGACGAGGCCGAGGCCGGACGATCGCTGCTCGTCGTACTCATCGGCGAGGGCCGCCGGCTGGCGATCCCGATGGACCGGGTCACCCGGCTGGAGGAGATCCCGCTGGTCAAGCTCGAGCAGGTCGGGGAGCGGCAGGCGCTGCAGTACCGCGGCGGCATCCTGCCCATCGCCCGCCTCAACTCAGTCGTCACCGGCGTCCCGCACGGCCGTGAGCTGAACGAGACCCTGCAGGTGGTCGTCTACACCGAGGAGGGCCGCAGCGTCGGCCTCGTGGTGGAGGAGATCCTCGACATCGCGGCGGAAGGATCGTTGGTCACCGACATCGACGGCCCTGGCGTCACCGGAACGACGGTGGTGCAGGAGCGGGTCATGGAGATGCTCGATGTCCGGCAGGCGATCCTCGCCGCCGACCCGCACTTCTACTCCTCGGCTGGGAGCCAGGCATGAGCCGGCACAAGATCTCCACCTTCCGGGTCGACGGCGAGCTGTTCGGCGTCGACGCCCTGCTGGTGCAGGAGGTCAGCCGCCACCTGGAGCTGACGCCCGTACCGCTGGCTCCGCACGCTGTCGGCGGGGTGATGAACCTCCGGGGGGACGTGGTCACGGCGCTCGACCTGCGCCGGCTGCTGGGTCGTCCCGACCGACCGGAGGGTCACAAGCCGATGAACGTGGTGCTGCGCAACGAAGGCGGCTCGGTCAGCCTGCTCGTCGACGCCATCGAGTCGGTGGAGGACGTCGAGGACTCGGAGTTCGAGCCGATCCCCGAGACCGTCACCGGCGCCGCCCGGGAGTTCCTGAGCGGTGCCTACAAGATGCCCGACGGGCTCCTGCTGACGCTGGACGTCCCGCGCGTGCTCGATCCACGACCCGCCTGACCTGCACCCGACTGGCCCTCACGTTTTGCCGTAGCACGCCGACAACAACTCAGTAGCAACGACGCCAGGCCGGACTCCCTCCGGCCAGGAACAGACAGGGACGGACATGCGCGCACTGGTACTCGACGACTCTCGAGCGATGCGGATGATTCTCGGCCGCATCCTGCGCGAGGTGGGGTTCGAGGTGACGGAGGCCGCCGACGGGCGCGAGGGCTTGGACATGCTCACGCACATGGCCGTCCCGGACCTTGCGCTCATCGACTGGAACATGCCGGTCATGGACGGACTGACCTTCGTCAAGGAGGTCCGCGCCATCGAGGCCTACTCCAGCATGACGCTGATGATGGTCACCACGGAGAGCGAGCAGAGCCAGATCGTCCGCGCACTGGCGGCCGGCGCTCACGAGTACGTCATCAAACCTTTTACCAGTGAGGCGATCGTCGACAAGCTCAGCCTTCTCGGCCTTGCGAGTGTGTGACGATGCCGCACCTGGCCTCGATCAAAGTGCTGGTCGTGGACGACTCCGTCGTCGTACGGCGGCTGGTCACCACCGCCCTCTCGTCTGACCCCGACATCGAGGTCGTCGGCACCGCGTCGTCGGGCCGGCTGGCTCTCGACAAGATCCTCCAGCTGAACCCGGACCTGGTCACCCTCGACATCGAGATGCCCGACATGGACGGGCTCGAGACGCTCAAGGAGCTGCGCCGCCGGCACCCCAAGCTGCCGGTCGTGATGTTCAGCTCGCTGACCGAGCGCGGTGCCGCGATCACCCTGGACGCCTTGACGTTCGGCGCCAACGACTACGTGTGCAAACCGACCAGGGTCTCCTCCCCGGACGAGGCGATGGCCAACGTCCGCGAGCAGCTCATCCCCAAGATCAAGGCTCTGACCATCGGCCGCTCGGGACCGGCCGAGGCGGTTCGCCCGGCCACGATGGCCTCGGCCAGCCTCGTCCGCCCGCGGGTGGCGGTCCCCTCGACGGGCGCCGAGCCCACCGGGCCGGTGGACGTGATCGCCATCGGTGCCTCCACCGGTGGCCCGGACGCACTCGCCTCGATCCTGGCCCAGCTCCCGGCCGACTTCCCGGTGCCGGTCGTCATCGTCCAGCACATGCCGCCGCTGTTCACCCGGCTGTTCGCGCAACGTCTCAACACGGCCTCGCAGGTCACCGTACGGGAGGCCAGGGACGGCGACCTCGTCGAACCCGGCACCGTGCTGATCGCGCCCGGTGACTTCCACCTCTCGCTCAGGCGGGAGGGGCTGACCGTCCGGGCCGTCACGCATCAGGAAGGGCCGGAGAACTGGGTCCGCCCGGCGGTCGACGTCCTGTTCCGTTCCGTCGCCGAGGTGTACGGGGAGCGGGCGCTCGGCGTCGTGCTCACCGGCATGGGCCAGGACGGCATCCGCGGTGTCGAGAAGATGGTGGAGGCCGGCGCGCAGATCGTCGTCCAGAACGAGGCGACCTCGGTGGTGTGGGGGATGCCGGGTGTCGTGGCCGCCGCCGGCCTCGCCCACCGCATCCTGCCGTTGACCGACGTCGCCCCGCACGTCATGGCCGTCGCCGGCCGTACCCGGTCCCTCGCGTCGGTGCGCGCCGCACTGGGTGTCGGCCGATGACCGTCGATGCCAGCGACTTCGACTACATCGCACAGCTCGTGTGGCGCCGCTCGGCGATCGTCCTCGAGCCCGGCAAGGAGTACCTCGTCGAGTCGCGGCTGACGCCGATCGTGCGCCGGGTCGGTGGCGAGCAGATCTCCGACCTGGTCGCGAGACTGCAGTCCCAGCCGGAGAACCAGCTGCACTCCGAGGTCGTCGATGCCATGACGACCAACGAGACCTCGTGGTTCCGTGACCGGTTGCCGTTCGACGCGATGTCCACGCACATCCTGCCGGACCTGCTGGTCAAGCGGGCGAGGGAGCGCCGGATCACCATCTGGTCGGCCGGCTGCTCGAGCGGCCAGGAGCCGTACAGCCTCGCCATGATGCTCGGCAACGCGATGACCATGCACCCCGGCTGGACCACGCAGATCATCGCGACGGACCTGTCCGAGGAGATGCTCGCCAAGGCCAAGCGCGCCCGTTACGGGCAGCTCGAGGTCAACCGCGGACTTCCGGCGCAGATGCTCGTGAGCAACTTCGAGCGCATCGGGATGGAGTGGGAGGTCAAGGAGCCGCTCCGGCAGCTGGTGGAGTTCCGGTCCCTCAACCTGGCTCGGCCGTTCGACATGCCCTCGGTGGACGTCGTCTTCCTGCGCAACGTCCTGATCTACTTCGACACCGAGACCAAGAAGCAGGTCCTCAAGCGGGTGCGATCGGTCCTCCGGCCGGATGGCTACCTCTTCCTCGGCGGCGCCGAGACAACGCTCAACGTCGACGAGGCGTTCGAGCCCGTTCAGTTCGACCGTGCCACGTGCTACCGGGTTCGTGGTGGAGAGGGAAACCGATGAGCGTCAGCATGGACAGTGGCATGAGCCAGGAGATCGAGGTGGTGAGCCCCGACGACGTGTGCATCATCACCCAGGACGTGTGGGCATCGTTCCTCGACGTCCACATCGAGCGGATCGCGCTGGACGAGTCCCTGTCGGGCCGTCCTTCGATAGTCGGCGCCGTTCGGGTGACCGACGCGTGGTTCGGCGCGGTCGTGCTCGAGGTGACGCCGGGCCTGGCCCGTACGGTCGCGGCGACCATGTTCAGCTCGACACCGGACGTGGTCACCGACGCCGAGGTCGTCGACGCGCTCGGTGAGCTCACGAACATGATCGGTGGCAACATCAAGAGCCTGCTGCCGGCCCCGAGCCAGCTCTCGCTGCCGATGGTCGCCGACAGTGTCTGGCCGACGTCGGTGCCGGGTTCGGTCGACGTGTGCCGGATCGCCTTCTCGGTCGGTCCCGAGACCGCCCACGTCAGCGTGTGGCAGAGCTGAGCTCCGTCACTCCATCCGGTTGATCATCGCGAACGCCGACTGGTAGAGGTAGGACCACAGGGCCTGCTCCTGCGCCGTGGGGAGCCCCAGGCTGTCCACCGCGTCGCGCATGTGCCGCAGCCAGGCGTCCCGCTCGTTGGGCCCGATGGCGAACGGTGCGTGCCGCATCCGCAGCCGGGGGTGCCCCCGCTGGTCGCTGTAGTCGCGTGGGCCGCCCCAGTACTGCACGAGGAACATCCGCAGCCGCTCCGCCGCCGGCCCGAGATCGTCCTCCGGGTAGAGGGGGCGCAGCAGCGGGTCGTCGGCGACACCTGCGTAGAACGCGGCGACGAGGCGGGTGAAGGTCTCCTCCCCGCCGACGGCGTCATAGAAGTTGGGTTGTACGGGTTCAGTC
>JAWWOL010000274.1:0-7192 GCA_033851695.1 Frankiales bacterium | reverse complement strand
ACCAAAAGCACAATTGGACGGGACCTTCGGCACGAGGATAGTGTCCCAGGGCTTTCCGTCGGGTGCGAACACAGCAATGCCAGTGGCCGTGGCGACGTACAGATTGCCGGCTACGTCGACTGCCATGCCATCGGGGCCGTCGGCGTGAACGAACGTCCGGGCTTCGGACAGTGAGCCGTCAGCTGCGACGTCGAACATCCAGACGAGTGCATTTCCGTAGTCGGACACGTAGAGCCGACGCTCGTCGGGCGAAAGCGCCACGCCGTTGGGCAACTCACTGACGGCCCCGCGCCGCTCAGCGGTCAGCGCGCCGTCGGGGGCAATCCTGAAGATGCCGTGGAAATCGAGCTCGCTTACGGAGTCTGCATCACCGAACGTGGGGTCGGTGAAGTAGATGGTTCCGTCGGAACGGACAGCGAGGTCGTTGGGTTGGTTCAGACGGTGGCCCTCGAAGCGCTGCGCGATCGGCGTCACCGTTCCGTCGCTCTCCGTGCGGGTAACCCGACGAGCATCGGCTTCAGCCGCGATCATCCGCCCCTCCGGATCGAGGGCGAGGCCGTTCGCACCGTTGCTCGGCTTGCGAAATGTCGTGACGTTGTCGTTAGCCGCGACCTGGAATATTGAGTTATCCGCCGTGAAGCGCAGCACTCCGTCCTTCGGCATCCACTGCGGTCCCTCGGTGAATCCGTAGCCCTCGCTCACCAACTCGATCGCGCCGCGCCCCGCTAGGGGACCCGGGCCGGCGCCGCTTGAACGCGAATCGACTTTCGCTGCGGTCCCTCCGCAGGCGCTCAGCAACAAAACGAGGACCACGAGCGGGCGGATTCTTGTTTTCATTCCCGGCCATCCAGATCAGGCGATCATCCTGACGATGAAGGGGGCGAAACATTACCACATCCGCTGTTGGTGACGGGGCACGAATTTCGTCGACGTGGTGCGCGCGATAGCCGCTCCGGGCGCCGCGCTCGCCTCCTGGGAGGACGCCCCGGGACCTCGGAACTCAGCTCAGCGCGACCGACCGGGCTCCGATGAGGCCGTGACAGCCGGAAGTCCGCGCGGCACCGTCAGCCGAGTGCGCGTCGAGGTTGGGCACATCGAGCACGACCCGACCGATGGTGATGACCAAGGTCGCCGGCGTGACCAGGTCCTGCCGGCGACACTGGTCCTGCGACTGTGCATAGTCACGCTGCTCACCGGCGATCCGCACCTCGACGTAGGCCCCCGCTGCCGGCTGAGTTCCCTCCGCCCTCGCGGGCGCGGGCCGCATGATCGCGCTGATCTTGAGAAGTTGGTCGTTCTTTGCCCCGACGATCGCGACTCCGCCTTTGTCCAGGGCCGAGAAGGCCACCGCCCCGGCCAGTCGGCAGGCGGTCTTTGACGCATTGCGGATCTCGATGCCGTCCAGGAGCTCACCCCCGCCTGCGCCACCGTGGATGAACCGGGCTGAGAGATCGCGCGCAGCACACGGGACCACTGCCGCAGGCACGGTCGAGGCTGGTCCAGCCGGGGAGGACGCCGCCGCGGCCGGCGCGTTCCGGGCGAGCACCATGACCGAGCCGTCGGCGCCCCTCAGGGTCAGCCGGCCGCCGGCGACGGCCCAATCCACCCTCCCCCTCAGCGCCGCGACCAAGGACGACCGGAGGGCGGACTCGCCCGGGGCGACTGCTACCCGGGACGTGTACGCGCCGGTGAGCACCAGACTGACGGGCCCGTACCGCACCGACATCCGGGTGGTGCTGTTGCCGACGATGGCGGTCAGCACTCCGCCGGCCGGAGCGTCGAGGAATACGAGCTCCGCCAGCAGCCCGGCCGGCGCCGGCTTCCCGTAGATCGACGTCAATCGCCAATGGCCCAGCAGCGCAGGAGCGGCCGCAATCCCCGGCGCCGGTGACGCAACCGCCGCCGGCCCGGGCCGACTGATCGAACGAATCAATGCCGGCGAGACCGCGACGGCGACAACAACGAGGACCGCCAGCACAGCTCCGGCTGCGCGACGGCGTACCCGGCGCTTGCGGAATCGCCGCTCCACCGATACGGCCAGATCTGGGACATCGCGCGGGGTGTCGTACGCGGTCAGCAGCGCTTCGCGCAGAGCGGTGTCGATGTCAGGGCTCATCTGGACTCCTCCACAACGTCGGCAAGCTCGGCAGACGCGCGCAGCTTGGCCAGCCCCCGTGACGCCTGGCTCTTGACGGTGCCGGTGGAGATGCCCAGCAACGCCGCAATCTCGAGGTCGGGCAGGTCCTCGAAGAAGCGAAGCACCAGCACGGCCCGCTGTCTCGGCGGCAGTGTGCGCAGCGCCGCCATCAGGGACCCGCGCAACAGCGGGTCCGACGACAGACCCGCCACGTCGGGCAGGTCGGCGTACGGCAGCTCGCCTCGCCAGCGCCGCTGCCACCACGACGCGTAGGTCCGCACCATGACCTGACGCAGGTAGCGCTCGGGCTCGCGCAACGAGGACCAGCGCCCGTACGACTTCAGCAGCGCTGTCTGCAGCAGGTCCTCGGCACGTTGGTGGTCACCGGTCAGCGCAAAGGCGGTCCGCAGCAGGGCCCGGGATCGGGCGGCGACAAAATGGGCGAACTCACTGTCGGGCACCGCACTCCGTCCCCCCGCATCGGGCTGTCACCCACTAGGACCGGCTGTCAGCCCGTGAGGTTGCATGTCCGACACGCGAAGAATCAGGGCTCAGCCGATCGCGCGGTCGACGTCCGGCTCGAGGTAGATCACCTTGGCCACCGGGAACAGCGCGCGTACGCGGGCCTCGGCGGCGTCGATGCGCCGGGCGACGTCGGCCAGCGTCGCTGCCGGGTCGACCGCGATCTTGGCCGCGACCAGCATCTCGTCCGGGCCCAGGTAGAGCGTGCGGATGTGGATCACCCGACGCAGCATCGGGTCGTCGAGCAGCGCGTGGCTGATCGCCGTCACGTCCCGCTGCGCGGCGCCCTCCCCGATCAGCAGGCTCTTCATCTCCGCCGCGAGGATCACCGCGATCACCGCCAGCAGGCTGCCGATGGCGAGGGTGCCGACACCGTCCCAGCGCGGGTTGCCCGTCACCTCGGCCAGGCCCTCACCGACGAGGGCGAAGACCAGACCCACTAGTGCGCCGCTGTCCTCGAGCAGGACCACCGGCAGCTCGGGGTTCTTGGTATGCCGGATGAACGCCGGCCAGGACGAGGCGCCCTTGAGCGGCCGGGCCTCGCGGACCGCTGTGCGGAAGGACAGCGCCTCGAGCACGATGGCGACCGCGAGCACGGCGACGGCCACCACCGGGCTGTCGAGGTGGTGCGGGTGCCGGACCTTGTCGACGCCCTCGTAGAGCGCGAAGAGCGAGCCGAGGCTGAACAGCACGAGCGCGACGACGAACGCGTAGAAGAACCGGTCGGCGCCGTGGCCGAACGGGTGCTCCGGGTCGGCCTCTCGCCGCGACCGCTTGCCGCCGATCAGCAGCAGCACCTGGTTGCCGGAGTCCACGACCGAGTGGACGCCCTCGGCCAGCATCGAGGACGAGCCGGTGAAGGCGAACGCGACGAACTTGCTGACGGCGATCCCCAGGTTGGCGGCCAGCGCGGCGACGATGGCCTTGGGGCTGCCCTCGCTGCTCACCCCCGCCGACTCAAGGCAGGAGTCGCGCGGCTAGGTGCGAGGCGGCCCCGTCGTCGGACGGGTCGACGCCTTCGAGCAGGGCGAGGTAGACCGAGGCGTAGTCACCCAGCGCCACCAGCGAGGCGAACCGCTCGAGCGGGCTGTCCCCCTCGGCCAGCAGCGAAGTCACGGCGATGCCGCGCTCCTGCGCCAGCCCCGCGGCGGCCTCGGCCCGGGCGGCGATCGCCGGGAGCTCGCGGTTGTCCCGCAGCAGCACCAGCTTGAGCTTGGGCTCGACGTCCTCGTCCGCATCCTCCACCCGGTCCCGGAACAGATCCTCGAGCGGGTCGCTCGGCCGAGCCGTCGGCAGCCCGGAGCCGAACACGCCGTCGAAGACCCCGAGCACGGTGTGCAGCACCTCGGGTAGCACCCCTGGCAGGGCGGGCAGCTTGGCGTTGCGGGTCAGCTGGGCGGCCAGCCGGTTGGCCGCGAGACCGCCGACCGGTGGCGTGCCCCACACCAGCGGCAGCGCACCGGCCAGGTCGACGGCGAAGGTCTTGGCTGGGTTCAGAAAGCTTTCGTACGAGGGTCGGCAGCGCTCCGCGTAGCGGACCAGGATCTCGGCGGTTGCCTCGATCGCGGCCGGAGGGACGCTGATCAGCCCCAGCGCGTCCGCGGCCAGCAGGACCGGGAGGGCCATCGACCACAGACTGGCCCGCGCCGGCCGGGAACCGGGGACGACGACGTGCGGCGCGTTGGCCTGCTCGCCGCGCTGGTCCAGCGGCGAGCCTTCGGCCGACACCGTCACCAGCCGGGCACCGCGCCGGATCGCCTCGTCGACGGCCGACAGCGTCTCGGCGGCCTTGCCGGAGGTCGACACCGCGATGGCCAGGTCGGCGGCGCCGACCCACGCGGGCAGGTCCGGACCGCGGACGACGAGGACCGGTGTGGGGCTGCCGGGCGCGGCCAGTGCGGCGAGCAGGTCACCGGTCAGCGCGGCGGTGCCGGAGCCGAGGACGACGACGGCCCGCGGCCGGCCCTCCTCGGCGATGCGGACCAGGCCGGCATCGGCGCAGGCCGTCGCCGCCTCGCGAACCTGAGCCGCCGAGCTGGCCGTCGCCAGCAGCATTTCCCCCGTGTCGGCGGCCTCGAGCGCCTCGACGTCGTCCAGCAGGGTGGCGTTGAGCGGCTTCGGGCTCACGCGGAGGGCGCGTCCGCCGACGGCTTGCGCGCCTCGTCGACCAGAAGAACCGGGATGTCGTCACGGACCGGGTAGGCCAGCCCACAACCCGTGCAGACCAGCTCGCCGGCCGCATCGTCGGCGCGCAGCGCCGACCGGCAATCGGGGCAGGCGAGGATGGCGAGCAGCGCGGGGTCGAGGTTCATCAGTCGCTCCGAGGTTGCGGGGACAGGACGGATCAGCTGCGGATCAGGGCGAGCAGCTCGTCGCGCAGGCCCGCCATGGCGACCTTGTCGGCCGCCTCGACGTTGAGGCGCAGCAGGGGCTCGGTGTTGGACGCGCGGACGTTGAACCACGACGTCGGGGACAACCGTACGGTCAGCCCGTCCAGCGTGTCGATCTCGACACCCTCGCGCGACCCGTACGTCTCGCGGATCTGCGCCACCTTGGCGGCCTGGTCGGCGACCTCGCTGTTGATCTCGCCGGACGAGGCGTACCGCCCGTACTGCGCGAGCAGCTCGGACAGGGTGCCGTCCTGCTCGCCCAGGGCCGCGAGCACGTGCAGCGCCGCGAGCATCCCGGAGTCGGCCTTCCAGAAGTCGCGGAAGTAGAAGTGGCCCGAGTGCTCGCCGCCGAAGATGGCGCCGGTCTCGGCCATCGTGCCCTTGATGAACGAGTGCCCCACCCGCGTGCGTACGGGGACCCCTCCGTGCTCGCGGACGATCTCGGGCACCGCCTGGGACGTGATCAGGTTGTGGATGATGGTCGAGCCCGGCTCCTTGGCCAGCTCACGGACCGCGACCAGGGCGGTGATCACCGACGGGGAGACGATCTCGCCGCGCTCGTCGACGACGAAGCAGCGGTCGGCGTCGCCGTCGAAGGCCAGCCCGACGTCAGCCCCGGTCTCGCGCACCTTGGCCTGCAGGTCCCGCAGGTTGGCCGGGTCGATCGGGTTGGCCTCGTGGTTGGGGAACGAGCCGTCGAGCTCGAAGTACATCGGGATGACGTCGAGCGGCAGCCCCGCGAACACCCGGGGGACGGTGTAGCCGCCCATGCCGTTGCCTGCGTCCACGGCGACGGACAGCCGGCGGATCCCGGACAGGTCGACCAGCTTGTTGAGGTAGGCGGCATATTCGGTGACGAGGTCCTGGTGGGTCACCGTGCCCTTGGGGCCGTCGAAGGCCGGGATGCCGTTCTCGATCATGGCCCGGATCTCGGCCAGGCCGCTCTCCTGGCCGACCGGCGCGGCGCCGGCCTTGCACAGCTTGATGCCGTTGTACTTCGCCGGGTTGTGGCTCGCGGTGAACATCGCGCCCGGCATGTCCAGCGACCCGGCGGCGAAGTAGAGCAGGTCGGTCGAGCCGAGCCCCGCGTCGATCACGTTCGTGCCCTGGCTGGTCGCGCCGTCGGCGAACGCCTCGGTGAGCGGGCCCCCGGACTCGCGCATGTCGTGCGCCATGACGATCGTCGGCGCACCGGTGAACCGGGCGAAGGCCGCACCGACCGCCCAGGCCACCTCGGCGTCGAACTCGTCCGGGACAACGCCTCGGACGTCGTACGCCTTGATGATCTTCGACAGGTCCTGCATCAGCCGGCACTCCCGCGCTCGTGGTCCTTCGGACCAGGCGAGCCTACCGGTGGAGCTGCTAGCGGGGCTTGGTGGCCTTGCTGATGACGGAGGCGACCTCGAGGACCTGACCCGACTGGGTCCACCCGCGGTACTCGCACTGCCGGCACGAGGTGAACTGCACCGGCGAGCCGTCGGTGAGGGTCATCGCGATCTCGGTCAGCCGCGGCGACTCGCACTTCGGGCACTTCTCCCGCCGCGAGTCGATGAGCTTCACCAGCGAGGACGGCGTCGTGGGGACAGCGGTCCCGGTGCGCTGGCGGGGAACCCGCACGGACAGCTCGTGGGCGGCGGCGGCGAAGGCGGTGGTACGGGCCATGTCGTGGACTCCGAACGGGTGAAAGGTTGCGGACGCAGACACCTTCGGCAGCCGGCCAATTTTCCTTGAGCTCCACGGCGTTTCTGGGGCATATCGGACAGAACCATGCGCCGTCCGCTCAGCGGCCGGAGAACACGTAACGCCGCAGTACCTCCTCGTCGGCGGGGATGTCCAGAACCGGTGCCGACAGCGCGCGGAGACGACCGCCGACCGGCGCGATGGGCGAGGCGACCAGCTCGTGCTGGATGGGTTGCGCAGCGGCTTGAGCTCGATCGGGTGCGCGTTCGGGGACGCCAGGGAGAGGGCGAGGCTGGCTGCCGTGACGACGGCGCTGGACCAGGCGCCATTCGACGTGGCGACCGTCGTCACGCCGCTGCGCAAGACCTCGGGTGTGGTTCGTCGTACAGGCGGATCCGCCAGACGCTGAATGGCGCGCCGGTGCCCTACTCCAGCCAAATGGACGATTATGAGGCGGCCCGGC
>JAWWOL010000240.1:0-7584 GCA_033851695.1 Frankiales bacterium | reverse complement strand
CGTCGCGAAGTAGAGCCACCAGGAGCCGTCCGCGTCGAGGAAAGGCGACGGGTCGATCGCGAACGGCAGGTCGGGCGTGAGGTCGACTCCGGCGTCGTGGAAGGGTCCGGCAGCCTCGGTGGCCGTGGCGACGCGGAGGTGATGGCCCTTGTCCCCGACGCCGGCGGAGTAGTACATCCAGTAGACCCCGTCGACCGCCACCACCTCGGGCGCCCAGTACTCCGTGCCCGGCGCGGCATCGACCAGCGGCGTGAGCGCGCCGCCGACGTCGGTCCACGTGGTCAGATCGCCGCTGGTCAGCGTCTGGAAGAGGCGTCCGTCCGCCAGTGGTCCCGGCGCGGACCCGTACATCGTGTAGCCGCTGTCCGTCCGCAGCACGAACGGGTCGGCGCAGTAGCCCTCCCAGACCGGCAGCAGTGCGGGCGGGGCCTCCCCCGTCATGACGGCCGCCGTGGTGCCAGCCGGAGCAGGCTCCAGGACACCGCCGGTAGGGCGACGGCGATGCCCGCCTCGGTGCTGCGCGCGGTGTTCTCGTGCCGCGGCGCCCACCGTTCCGGGCTCTCAGCGGTGTTGGCGGCATCGAGGTCCTCGCCACCCAGGACGAGCTGCTCGACAACGTCGAGCGGCGCCCCGAACGCGCGAAGGTCGAGCTTGAGGTCGATGCTTTCGTGTTGGTGTCGATTGAGCGCGAACACGGCGAGCGCCTGGGCCTCGTCGTCCCAGGTGGCCACCACGTCGACCGCCGGCACGTCGCCCAGGCTGCCGGTGGGGATGGTGGCCACCCGCGGTTGGGTCAGCAACACCTGGCCCCGGGCGTGCCGGGCGGCCAGCGCGAACGGGAAGAACGTGGTCTGCCGCCAGGCGCCGCGGTCCGGCTCGGTCCGGATCGGCGCGATGACGTTGACGAGCTGGGCGAGCGCGGCGATGCCGACCCGGTCGGCGTGGCGCAGCAGGCTGATCAGCAGACCGCCGACGACCACGGCGTCCTCGACCGTGTACTCCTCCTCGATCAGGCGCGGACCCGGCACCCACTCGGTGGTGGTGGCAGGGGTGCGCCCGACGTGCCAGACGTTCCACTCGTCGAAGCTGAGCTGGAGCTTGCGCCGGGAGCGCTTCGTGGCGCCCACGTAGTCGCAGGTGGCGATGATGCCGTCGATGAACGTGTCCATCGCATGGCCGGAGGCCAGCCAGCCGGCCCTGTCGTCGGGGTCGTTGGTGAAGTAGGCGTGCACGCTGATGTAGTCGACGTGGTCGTAGGTGTGCTCCAGGACGGTGGCTTCCCAGGCCCCGAACGTCGGCATGGTCGGCATCGAGCTGCCGCAGACGACGAGCTCGATCGTCGGGTCGACGGCGCGCATTGCCTTCGCGGTCTCCGCGGCGAGTCGCCCGTACTCCTCGGCACTCTTGTGCCCGAGCTGCCAGGGGCCGTCCATCTCATTGCCCAGGCACCACAGCTTGATCTGGTACGGGTCCGGAACGCCGTGGGCGATCCGGAGATCCGACAGCGCCGTTCCCGCCGGATGGTTGGCGTACTCCAGCAGGTTGCACGCCGCCTCGATGCCCCGGGTGCCCAGGTTGACGGCCATCATCGGTTCGACCCCTGCCTGGTCGGCCCAGGTCATGAACTCGTTGAGGCCAAAGGTGTTCGGTTCCGTGCTGTGCCAGGCCAGGTTGAGCCGTTCGGGCCGGTCCTGTACGGGGCCGACGCCGTCCTCCCAGCGATAGCCGGAGACGAAGTTGCCGCCCGGGTAGCGCACAGCGGTGACCCCGAGCTCACGGGTCAGCTTGAGCACGTCGAGTCGGTGACCGTTGACGTCGGCCTCGACATTGCCTGGCTCGAAGATCCCGCCGTAGACGCAACGTCCCATGTGCTCGACGAACGCGCCGAAGAGTCGTCTGGGCACCGCCCCGGTGATGAAGGTCGGGTCGACGGTGACGTCGCAGGTGATCACAGGAGCTCCCAGCAGTAGTGAGACGGACGGAGGTGTTCCGGGGTCACTTGACCCCGGAGGCGGCCACGCCCTGGACGAAGAACCGTTGCGCCAGCAGGAAGGCGACGGCGAGTGGACTTAGCGAGATGGCAGCGCCGGCCATCAGAGCCGCGTGGTCGACGCCACCGGTGCTGGAGAACAGGGTCAGTGCTGCCGGCAGGGTGCGGTGCGAGATGTCGCTCGTGACCACCAGAGGCCAGAGGAAGTCGTTCCACAGTGCGGCGAACTGGATGACGAACAGGGACGCCAGCGCCGGCTTGGACAGCGGCAGGATGATCCGCCAGTAGAGGGTGAACGCCCCTGCCCCGTCGACCCTTGCCGCGTCGTCGAGCTCCCGGGGCAGCTGGGCGAAGAACTGCCGGAGCATGAAGATGCCCAGTGCGCTCGTGGCGCGCGGGATGATCAGACCGTGGGCGGTGTTCAGCCAGCCGAGGTGGAAGAGGGTCAGGAACACCGGGATCAACGTCACCTGGAACGGGACCATGAGGGTTGCCAGGATGAGGAGGAAGACGAAGTTCTGACCCCGAAACTTCAACCGTGCCAGGGCAAAGGCGGTCATCGAGTCGAACAGCAGCAAGAGCAACGTGGCACCGCCGGCGAAGACGAACGTGTTGAGGATCAGCCGCCCGAACGGCAGCTGGGTCGTCACCGCCCGGAAGCCGTCCAGGGACCAGTGCCCCGGCCAGATCTGCGAGGGGTGCGCGTAGAGGTCCGACGCCGGGCGGAACGCAACTCCGAGCATCCAGAGGAACGGGACCGCGGTGGCGACGGCCGCCACGATCAGCACCGCCCACGCGAGGGTTCGACCGACCTGCCGCAGCCGTAGCGTCTCAGTCGACATCGCGGTACCTCAGCGCTCGCAGCTGGACGAGGGAGACGGCCAGGATCAGCAGGAAGAGCACCCAGGCGATCGCCGCCGCGTAGCCCAGGTCGAAGTTCACGAAGCCTTGTTGGTAGAGATATTCCACGATCGACTCGGTGTGGAAGAGCGGACCGCCGCTGGTCATCACGTACGGGAGGTCGAACAGCTGCAGCCCCGTGATGGTGGCGATGACCACGACGAAGAGCACCGATGGGCGAAGCGCCGGCAGCGTGACGTGGCGGAAGCGGCCCCAGGCACCGGCCCCGTCGAGACTGGCTGCCTCGTACAGGTATTCGGGGATGCCCTGGATGCCGGCCAGCAGGATGATCATCGCGAACCCGAAGTTCTTCCAGATGCCGATGAAGATCAGCGTGGGCAGGGCGAGCGAGGTGGACTGCAGCCAGTCCGGCTGGGTCAGGCCCAGGGACCCGAGCCAGCCGTCGACCAGCCCGACCTGGGGATCGAGGAGGAACTTCCAGACGATCCCGACCACCGCAAGGGAGGAGATGTACGGGAAGAAGAACGCCGAGCGGAGCAGGGCGGTGAACCACGTGGTCTTGCGCAGCATCTCGGCGAGCAGCAGGCCGAGCACCACCTGGCCGATGCAGACCGCGGCGGTGTAGCCACAGGTGACCTTCAGCGCGTTCCAGAACCGATGGTCGTGCAGCATCGTGCCGTAGTTGGCCAAGCCGCGGAACTTGTGGTGCGCCTCGCCGATCGACCAGTCGTGCAGGCTCATCCAGCCGGTCTGCACGATGGGCTCGAGGATGAAGACCACGATCAGCAACAAGCTCGGGGCGATAAACACGTAGGCGGGGTTCCACCGCCTACGCCGGCGGCGTCGTGCCGGCGGCACTGCTCCGGCCGGCGTTCCGGACCGTCCCGTCACGCCCTGTGCTAACGACATTGCTCGCTCCCCGAGGGAAGCCCGGCCGCAGGACGGGGGTTTCCTGCGGCCGGGCGGCAGTGGACGATCAGGACTTGCATCCCGTGATCGCGTTGATCTGGCTGTCCGCGCTCTTGGTCGACTTGGCCACGTCGGCACCGCGGGTGATCTCGCCGATCAGCGGGACGTACACGTCCGAGTCGATCTTCGCCCCGGTCGCGATGCCGGCCAGGTAGAGCCGGGAGCTCGGCAGGGCAGCAGCGAACGTGGTGGCGTCACCTGTCACCGCTGAGCCGAGGTCCGTCCGGACCGGCGGGAAACCGCTGATCTTCGAGAACTGCGTCTGGGCGGTCTTGCCGGTCCACCAGGCGAGGAACTCCTCGGCCTGTGCCACGTGCTTGCTCGACTTGGCGACCATGAGCGGCACCGTGGAGCCCAGGGTCACCGGGCCGGCCGCGCCGACTGGCACCGGGGCGATGCCCAGGTTGATCCCGGCGGCCCGGAAGCCCGCGGCTGCCCACGGCCCGTTGATCTCCATAGCGGCCTTCTTGGCCGAGAACAGCGTGTCGGCATCGGCACCGGTCTGACCGATCGGGCTGATGTGGTTCTTGGTGACGAGGTCGCTCCACAGGGTCAGCGCGTCGACGCTCTTCTGCTGGCTCAGTACCGAGCAGCCCTTGGCGTCGATGATGTCGCCGCCGTTCATCCACTGCAGGATCGGCCACATCTGGATCGTCGCGTGATCGGCCAGGGTCAGCCCGTACTGGGTCGGCTTGCTGGCCCCCGCTGGCAACGTCAGCGCCTTGGCGTCAGCGACGAACTGGGCCTGCGTGGTGGGCGCCGCCGCGATACCAGCCTTCGAGAGCATGTCCTTGTTGTAGTAGAGGACGAGGGTCGCGAGGTTGGCAGGCACGGCGTAGAGCTGACCGTTGACGGTGAAGGCCTGCGTGACGGTGGACGGGAAGGCCGCCGACTGGATCTGCGTGTCGCCCGTGCCCACCGCCGGGGTGAGCGGCGCGACCGAGTTCGTCTTGATGTACTGGAAGATCGAGTCGGGGTCCGAGCTCGGCGTCGCCAGGTCGGGTCCCTGACCGGTCGCCCATTCCTGCGGCAGCTTCTGGGCGATGGCGTCCCAAGGCTCGACGTCCATGGTGACCTGGATGTTCGGGTGGGTTGCGTTGAAGGTCTTGATCAGCGCGTCGTACGAGGGCTTGTCAGGGCCGGTGAACCCGGTCAACATGCTCAGCTTCACCACCGGTCCGGCGTTGGCCGCGGTCGTCGCCGCCGGGCCGGACGTGGCCGACGCAGCCGCAGAGGTCGCGCCTGCAGCGCTGGCGGCGGTGGTCGCACTCCCCGCTCCCACAGAAGAGGAGCCGCCCCCGCACGCGGTCACGGTCAGCCCGCACGCCAAAGCGGCGGCGAGGGAAAGCCGGGAAGAACTGGTCTTACGCATCAGGGGTTCTCCTTGACTGGAAGATGCTCTCAGCGACGGGTCGTGGTCGTTGGACTTGCTGCAGTGCGGGCAGAACTCATCGACCGGTCGACTTCAGGGAAGGCCGGGTGCTGCGGTGGTTGTGTTCAGGTGTCGTTCGGGCAGCCGCAGGACTCGCGGACGGTCAGGGTCACCGGCAGCGTTTCCTGCCCCACCTGGGCGATGCCTTCGATCAGGTCGAGCAGGCGGGTAGCCGCGCGCCGACCCACCTCGGAGGCTGGTACGGAGACCGTGGTGAGCGCGGGCGTGGTCAACCTCGACACACCGAAGTCGTCGTATCCGACCAGCGCGATGTCCCCTGGCACCCGAAGACCGCGGGACCTCAGCTCAAGCAGAGCGCCATAAGCCATCTCGTCGTTGGCCGCGAAGATTGCCTGCAACCCAGGTTGTTTGTCCAGCAGCTCACGCGTCGCCTGCCTCCCGGACTCCTCACCGAAGTCGCCCGCGACCACGAGTGCCTTGCCGGCTCCTCGACCAAGACCGGCTCGGAAGCCGGCCAGACGGTCGATGGAGGTCTGATGGTTCATCGGCCCACTGATGTGCGCGATGTTCTTGAGGCCGTGGGAAAGCCGCAGGTGCTCGGTGACCGCACGGGCGCCCTCGACGTCGGTGACGGCCACGCTCACCGCATCAGCGATAGCCGGGTAGTGACCCACCAGAACGACGGGCAGCCCCGAGTCGACGAGCCTCAGCACGTTGACGTCGTCGACTGCCGCCGAGGCGACGATGGCTCCATCGCCGGCCTTGGAACGCAGCACCCGCTCGTAGGCGACGACACCGTGGCGCTCGTCGGGGTTGGTCGAGACGAGCAGCGAGGCACCGCGGGCGTTGAGCACCTCGCTGAGTCCCACCAGCAACTGCATGAAGTAGGGGTGGCCGAAGACGTGCTGCCCCGTATTCGGCACGATCAACGCAATCGTGCCCGAGCGCTGGGACCGCAAGGACCTGGCCGCGGAGTTCGAGACGTATCCCAGCTCCTCGGCCAGCGAGTGGATCTGCTGCTTGGTTCTCGATCCGATGCGCGGATGGTCGGCGAGCGCCATGGAGACCGCGCTGACCGAGACACCAGCGGCCGCAGCCACATCCGCCAAGGTGACCGCCTTCACTCCGCCCGGTCGACCGCTCATCACACCTCCTTGCTGAATCGATTGAGCAGGCAGTGCGGACGATCCGGGGACCTTCTGCTTCAACGTTTCAGCAGCATGCCCCGGTGGCCCCTCGGTCGTCAAGACCGCGTTACCGAATCGCAACTTCGCCGTCAGTGACGGCCAGGCGCCCCAGCCGTCGGCGCGGTCCTGCCCTCGGATGCAGAAATGAGTCGCAATTCGAGGCTTGACGGCAGGGACAATTCGGCGCAAGGCGTGCGCGGATCGAAGCGCCTGATCTGCTCAAACTTTTCAACAGTTGCAGGCAGACCGCCGCCAACTGGGCCTTCGCGCTCCGATCTCGGCTCCCGTTACGCCACCCTCAACAGTTGAGCTCGCCCAACCTGCGGAGCCGGCTGCGTGACCCGCAGCCGGCTCCGTACGGACCCCTCCGGCTAGGCCGGGCCGGGGACGTACGTTGCAGGAGGCGGCATCGAGGGAGGCGGGTCGCGCAGAGCCGATGGCTCGGCCGCACCCATGTCCAGGCGGAAGGGCGGGTAGTCGTCCGTCATGAGGGCTGCGTAGCCCACCACCCGGAACACCCAGCGGTTCAGCCCGAGGACCAGGTCGAACAGCTGCTGCGGGTAACGGCCGGTGACGGCCAGGATGACGCCAGCGATCAGCACGAGCAGGCTGATCAGGCCGCCGGCCGGCGCGCTGAACGGCCGGTCGCCCATCTGGGTGGCCGCCCAGGTGCCACCGCCGACGAACAGCCCGACGATCAGGTAGTGCGGGATGGCCAGCAGCCACCACTTGACCAGCACCAGGCCGCGGGAAAGCCTTGCCGGGTAGGCGATGTCCAGCCGAGCCGGGTAGTCAGGGACGTCGGCAAGGGTGAACGGGGGGTAGCGGTCGGTGCCCAGCGCGCCGTAGGTGTAGAACTGCACGCGCCAGGTCCAGCGAAGAACGCCGAGGTTGAAGTCGAACAAGCTGCGCGGATAGACGCCGGTGAACAGGATGGCGAAGAAGGCCACGATGCTGACGACGACGAAGCCGATCCACAGGAACGCGAGCACGATGTAGTGCGGCAGCGCGAGCAACCACTTGACGATCCACATCCAGCGCGAAAGCGGTGGGTCGAGCTGGCCACTGAGTTGGACGGGGTAAGGGGTGGCAGACACGGGGTCTCCCTCCAAATGTCGCGGAGCCCGGTGACGGAGTCACCTCGGGAGCCTCCACTTATCCATCCTTCACCTGCAGCCGCCCGG
>JAWWOL010000237.1:0-6388 GCA_033851695.1 Frankiales bacterium | reverse complement strand
GACCGGCCCCCGTCGATGGCGAGGTTGACCACGATCTTGCGGGAATAGCTCTCCGGGTCACCGGCGCGGTGCAGCCGCGGCCAGTGCCGCAAGGTGCGCTCGTACGCCGCCTGCACCAAGTCGTCCGCCCCTTGTCGCTCTCCGGTCAGCAGGACGGCCAACCGCGTCAGCCGGGCACTCGAGCCGTGTACGAACTCCACGAAAGCTTCGCGCTCCTGCTGGTTCACGCCTAGCCGCCTCTCCAGAGAATGACAACGTCGACGGCGTCGTCTGCGTTGTCACGCCGGGCCGTGCTGTTCGTACGGCACCCGGCGCTTCAGGTATCCACGGGAGAAGCCTTGATCCAACGGCCAGCAAGGTCAAGCCTCGACTGCCCGAATGGTCAAATTGATGTCAGATAGTGATCAGACGGGCTCGACCTCGCGGAGCCGCTGGGAGATCACGGCGGTGATGCCGTCGCCGCGCATGCTGACGCCGTAGAGCGCGTCGGCGATCTCCATCGTCCGCTTCTGGTGGGTGATGATGATCAGCTGCGAGGTCGACCGGAGCTCGGAGAGCAGGTCGAGCAGCCGGCCGAGGTTGCGGTCGTCCAGCGCCGCCTCGACCTCGTCGAGCACGTAGAACGGCGAGGGGCGGGCCCGGAAGATCGCGCAGAGGAAGGCCACAGCGGTCAGCGACCGCTCGCCACCGGACAGCAGGGAGAGCCGCTTGACCTTCTTGCCCGGCGGCCGCGCCTCGATCTCGATGCCGGTCGCGAGCAGGTCGGCCGCGTCGGTCAGCACCAGCCGGCCCTGCCCACCCGGGAACAGCAGCGAGAAGACCGTCTCGAACTCGCGCGCCACGTCCTCGTACGCGCTCGAGAACACCTCGTGGATGCGCTCGTCGATGTCGCGGACCACCGTCATCAGGTCGCGCCGGGTGGCCTTGAGGTCCTCGAGCTGGGTCTGCAGGAAGGTGTGCCGCTCCTCGAGCGCCGAGAACTCCTCGAGCGCCAGCGGGTTGACCTTGCCCAGCAGCGCCAGGGCACGATCGGCGGCTGCTGCCCGCTTCTGCTGCTCAGCCCGGTCGTAGGGGATGGTGGTCGAGACCTCCGACTGCTCGTCGTCCGGCGCCGGCTCGGTGACGGGCACCGGTACGGCGGGCCCGTACTCCGCCATCAGCGACTCGGGCGCCACGCCGTAGTCCTCGAGCGCCTTGGCCTCGAGCGCCTCGATCCGCAGCCGCTGCTCGGCCCTGGCCACCTCGTCACGGTGCACGGCGCTGGTCAGCGACTCGAGCTCGGCGGTCAGGTCACGGTGCCGCCCGCGTACGGCCAGCAGCTCGCCCTCGCGCACGGTGCGCGAGGTCTCGGCCTCCTGCCGCTCGGCCGCAGCGGCCGCGAGGGAGCGCTCGACCGCGGTCAGGGCGGCGGCCACTCCCCTGGCGACAGCGGCCGCCGTACGGGCCTCGCGGACCCGCCGGTCGCGCAGGTCGGCGAGCCGCTCCCGCTCGGAGCGTTCGGCGGCGGCGGCCCGGTCGAGTGCCTCTGCCCGTCCGGCCAGTGCGCGCGCCCGCTCCTCGGTCGTGCGCACCGCGAGCCGGGACTCCATCTCCGCCGTACGGGCCTCGGCGGCGGCGGCGGCCAGCCGGTCGCGCTCCGCCGGGTCGGCGTCCTCGTCCTGGGCGTGTCCTGCGTTGTCCGTCGCGGCGGCGAGCCGCTCCTCGAGCTCGGCGAGACCGGCCAGGTCGCGGTCGCGCGCCTCCTCGGCACGGAGCCGGGCCGCCTGCAGCCGCTCGGCCTCCGCGGCGGCGGCCCGAGCGGCGCCACCGAGCCGGCCGAGCTGCTCGGCGAAGGCTGCCATCCGCGCGTCCGAGGCGTTGAGCCCCTCCAGCGTGCTCTCCACCTGGGCCTGGATGGCGACGCGGTCCTCGTCGGCAGCGGCGAGGGCGAGCCTCAGCCGCTCGCCCCTGGCGGTCACCTCGGCCAGCTGGACGTCGGCCTCGTCGACCGCCGCCTGGACCTCGAGCAGGCTGGGCGCACCGGCCGAGCCTCCCACCGACCATCCGGCGCCGAGCAGGTCGCCGTCGCGGGTGACGGCACGCAGCCTCGGCTCCGACTCGACCAGCGCACGGGCCTGGTGGAGGTCGTCGGCCAGCACGATCCGCTCGAGCAGGGCGGCCAGCGCCGGGCGGAAGGCCTCAGGGGCTCGGACCCTGTCCACGAGGTAGCCCTGGGCACTTGCCGGCCAGTCGGCGCGATCCACCTGGGGCGCTCCCCCGACCAGCAGCCCGGCCCGGCCCGCGTCGTCGGCCCGGAGCAGCGCCATGGCCGCGGCCGCGTCGGCGACCGAACCCACCGCAACCGCGTCTGCCGCGGCACCGAGGGCCGCGGCGACGGCCACCTCTGCCCCGGGCTCGATGGTGAGGACGGAGGCGACCGAGCCGAGCAGGCCGGGCAGCCGGTCGGTCGCGGCCAGCAGTGCGCCCGCCCCGTCCTTGCGGGCGAGGGACAGCGCCAGCGCCTCGCGCCGGGCGGCGAGCGACGCGCGGTCGCGCTCGGCCTCGCGCTCCTGGGCGACCAGGTCACGCAACAGGTCCTCGACCTCGGCCAGCCGGGTGCTCGCCGCCTCGAACGCGCTGTCGAGGTCGATCTCACCCTCGTCCAGCCCGGAGACCTCGGCCTCCAGCTGGGCCAGCTCGGCCTCGGCTGCCTGGGCCCTGGCCACCGCCTCGTCGATGGCACCGGCAAGCCGGCCGATCTCGGCCTCGGCGCCGGCCGAGCGGCTGCGCAGTGCGCCGACCTGACCGGTCAGCCGGGCCAACCCTTCGCGGCGGTCGGCGACGGCACGGGCTGCGGCGACGAGCGCCTTGTCCTCGGCGGCGAGGGCCGCCTCGAGCTCGACCCGGGCAGCGGTAGCGGCCGTCAGGGCCGTGCGGTCACGCTCGAGCACCTCGGCCAGCTCGCGCTCCTGGTCCCGTACGGACTGCGCCTCGCGCTCCATGTCCTCGGGGTCACGGGCGGTGCGGTCGGACGTGCTCAGCTCGTCGTCGCCCGAGCGGCGGACCCGTTCGGCGGCGAGTGAGGCCGTGCCGCGGAAGCGCTCGCGCAGGCTGGACAGGCGGTACCAGGTCTCCTGGGCCCGGGCCAGCCGCGGCGCCTCCGTCGCCGCACGCGCCTCGAGCTCGGCCTCGCGCCCGGCGACGGTGGCCAGCTCGGCCTCGACGCTGCTCCGCCGCTCGCGTATCGCGTTCTCGTCGGCCACCTCGGTCTCGAGCGCCTCGCGCAGCGTGACCAGGTCGTCGGCGAGCAGCCGGAGCCGCGAGTCGCGCAGGTCGGCCTGGACCTGGACGGCGCGGCGGGCGATCTCGGCCTGGCGGCCGAGCGGCTTGAGCTGGCGGCGCAGCTCGCCGGTCAGGTCGTTGATCCGGTTGAGGTTGACCTGCATCGCCTCGAGCTTGCGGAGCGCCTTCTCCTTGCGCTTGCGGTGCTTGAGGATGCCGGCGGCCTCCTCGATGAAGCCGCGGCGTTCCTCGGGGCTGGCCTGCAGCACCGCGTCGAGCTGGCCCTGGCCGATGATCACGTGCAGCTCGCGGCCGATGCCGGAGTCCGACAGCAGGTCCTGGACGTCGAGCAGCCGGCACGGGTTGCCGTTGATGGAGTATTCAGAGCCGCCGTTGCGGAACATGATCCGGCTGATCGTGACCTCGGCGTACTCGATCGGCAGCGCGCCGTCGGTGTTGTCGATGGTCAGGACGACCTCGGCCCGGCCCAGCGGCGGGCGGCCGGCGGTGCCGGCGAAGATGACGTCCTCCATCTTGCCGCCGCGCAGCGCCTTGGCGCCCTGCTCACCGAGGACCCAGGCGATCGCATCGACGATGTTGGACTTGCCGGAGCCGTTCGGCCCGACCACCGTGGTGATGCCGGGCTCGAAGCGCAGCGTCGTCGCAGACGCGAACGACTTGAATCCCCGGAGGGTCAGGCTCTTCAGGTGCACGCGGAGGACTCCCGGTCACTGCCGCACGGACGCGGGACCGCGGGGCATCGAGACATACCGAGGACCCTACCGACTGGACCGGCGGGGCGGCACCCTGCGGGAAGCGGGTCGTGCCCGGCAGTGGCGTAGCCGGCGGCTGGGTAACGGCGGACAGCAAACGAGGGACGCAGGAACTGCGCCCCTCGGGTGTAACAGGTGGCTGTCAGGTAAGGGCCGGCTCGGCCGGCAGGCTGAGCAGCAGCTCGTCGCGGACCGTGACGTGCGACATGAGCGACTCGTTTGCCGCGCGCACCTGAGCAAGCTCTGCTTCGAGCTCACGTACTCGGGTCTGGAGGCGGCGGTTGTCGGAGACGAGACGGTGGTCGGGCGACATGCCGACGTGACCGAAAAGAGCCTTGGCCATTGAGGGGTCCTCCACGTTGAGTGACCATGAGGTCGTCATGCGGTGTTGTGCTGGGGACTTCACTAGGGACGCCGTGGGGGGTTGGCGCGGGCGGCGGGTCTGATATTTCCCCGCCGGGGGCGTCTCCCATGACACGGATTCGTTGCTTAAGAGTGCCATGACCAGCGGCGGAGGTCAACCCCCACGTCACACCGCGGTAACGATCCCGTGCACTTTGCCAGGAAAGTCCCGGCACCGCTGCTGCCTTGGAGGTCGGTCACTGTGCGTAGTCAACTTCCGCTAGCTCAACGCTCGACGAAGCCGCCCAGACCGCCCCGCACGGCCCCCCAACGCACGACCAACCCGCTCACCCGACCCGGGCGCGGGCCGGCGTATCCCACCTCGAGCTGGCGCAGCAGGGACTCGGCCGCGTCCCGGGGTCCTTCGGCGACCACCTCGACCCGGCCGTCGGGACGGTTGGCGGCCGATCCGACCAGCCCCAGCTCGAGAGCCCGGGCGCGTACCCACCAGCGCATGCCCACCCCCTGCACGTCGCCCGTCAGCCAGGCGGTGAGCCGGACGGCATCCCCAGGTGGGGCTGTGGAATCATGGCTGGCGTCGGGCCCCTCAGTGCTCTCCATGTTGTCCACGTTGTCCATGTTGTCCATGCCGTCCATGCTGCGGGTTCGTGCTCACGTTCGCAGGCTAGCCGCTCGATCCTTGGAGGCTTCGTTGTCCCGCAGCTCCCGCGCCCTCGCGCTCGCCGGGCTCAGCCTCACGCTGCTCGCCGCCACCGGCTGCGCCCACTCCGGGGTGGCCGTGCGCACCCCCGAGGCCGACAACACCGACCTGCCCACCAACGGGATCGTGCACCTGAACTACCCGCACGTGACGGCGACGGCCCCGCCGGTCGTGGTCTACCCCGAGGTGCACAAGTAGCCCGTGCCGGGCAGTCGAGCCGGCCGGCTCAGCGCGGCGGCTTCTGGCAGTGCGGGCAGAAGAAGCTCGAGCGGTTCATGAACGCCTCGCGCACGATCGTCGTCCCGCACCTGCGGCAAGGCTCCCCCTCGCGGCCGTAGGCATCCAGGGACACGTCGAAGTAGCCGCTCTCCCCGTTGACGTTGACATAGAGCCCGTCGAACGTCGTGCCGCCCGCGGCGAGCGCCTCGGTCATCACTTCACGGACGGCCGCCAGCAGCGTTCGGACCTGCTTGGTGCCGAGCGAGGCGGTCGGCCGCGCGTAGTGCAGCCGGGCCCGCCACAGCGCCTCGTCGGCGTACATGTTGCCGATGCCGGACACCAGGCTCTGGTCGAGCATCGCCCGCTTGATCCCGGTGCGGCGCGAGCGAAGAGCCCTGGCGAAGGCGGCGTCGTCGAAGAGCGGGTCGAACGGGTCGCGGGCGATGTGCTCGAGCGGGTGCGGCAGCTCGGCGCCGCCGGGGTCGACCTGCATCCCGCCGAACGTCCGCTGGTCGATGAACCGCAGCTGCAGGCCGCCGTCGGTGAAGCTGAGCCGGACCCGCAGGTGCGGGCCGTCGGGCACGTCGGCCGCCAAGGCGACCAGCTGCCCGCTCATGCCGAGGTGGGCGACCAGCGCGTCGCCGGAGTCCAGGGGCAGCCAGAGGAACTTGCCGCGACGCCGCGCGGCCAGGAGCGTGCGGCCGACCAGGGCGGCGGCGAAGTCGTCGGAGCCTGGGACGTGGCGGCGTACGGCCCGGTCATGGCGCACCTCGACCGCGGACACCGTACGGCCGACGACGGTGTGCTCGAGGCCACGGCGTACGGTCTCGACCTCCGGCAGCTCCGGCACGGTTCAGTCGACCCGGACGATGGTCTCGTCCGACATGTCCTCGGGGTCGCTGGGCGCGTCGGCCGACTCCGCGACGCGGGCGTTCGCCTCGGCCCGGATCGCACCCCAGGCGGCCTCGGCGGCCCGCTGCTCGGCCTCCTTCTTGCTGTTGCCCTCGCCGTCACCCCAGCTGCGGCCGGCTACGCGGGCGGTCGCCCTGAAGTGCTTCTGGTGGTCGGGCCC
>JAWWOL010000226.1:0-4066 GCA_033851695.1 Frankiales bacterium | reverse complement strand
GGTAGCCGGTGTTGACGTGCATCTGCCCGCAGCAGGTCTGCCCCGACGGGAAGTCGACCTCGTGGCCGAGACGCTCGAGCAGGGTCACCGTGGCCCGGCCGACGTCAGGGAACAGCGTGTCGACCAGGCAGGTGGCAAACAGGGCTATCCGCATGAGGCTCCGATCCGCTGCTGCTCGGTCATGTCAGCACGTCCTCCATCGCCGCCCACAGTGCCTCCGGCACGGGGGCCTCGACCCAGCCGACGTCCGCGACGACCTCCGCCGGCGACGCCATCCCCGCGACGACAGCAGCCACCGCGGGGTGCCGCAGCGGGAACTGCAACGCGGCCTGGGGCAGGACCGCCCCGTGGCGGCGGCACTCGTCTGCCAGCCGGCGGGCCCGCGCGAGGAGCTGTGCCGGTGCCGGGGCGTAGTCGTGCCGCGCGTCGTCCGGCGGCTCCGGATGGGCCAGCAGGCCGGAGTTGAACGGCGCCGCCACGACCACCGAGACGCCGCGCTCCTGGCACCGGTCGAGCAGCGGCAGGCCGGCCCGCTCCAGCAAGGTCCACCGACCGGCCAGCATGACCACGTCGAGGTCGGTCTCGTCGACCAGCCTGCGCAGCGGTTCCCAGCTGTTCATCCCGGCCCCGTACGCGCCGATGACCCCCTGGTCGCGTAGTGCGCTCAGCGCCGGGGCGGCCTGCGCGATCGTCTCGTCCATGAAGTCGTCCGGATCGTGGACGTAGACGATGTCGATCCGGTCGAGGCCCAGCCGGACGAGGCTGGCCTCGATGCTCCGGAGCACCCCGTCGCGGGTGTAGTCGCGGACCCGCACGTAGTCGTCGGGGACGTCGAAGAGCCCGTCGGCGAGGTCGGAGCCGGTCGGGTTCGGGTTGACCTCGAGCAGCCGGCCGACCTTGGTGGAGACAACGAACTCGTCACGGGGCCTCGCCTGCAATGCCTTGCCCAGCCGCAACTCTGACAGCCCCAACCCATAGTGCGGGGCGGTGTCGAAGTAGCGGATCCCCCCGTCCCACGCCGCATCCACCGTCGCCAGCGCGCGCTCGTCGTCGACGGCTGCGAACAGGTTGGCGACCGGGGCGGCGCCGAACCCGAGCGCCGTCAGGCGGACCGCTGTCGACCCGACAGCCGTCGTGGGCAGGCTCATCGGGCGTACCAGGTGAGAGCCGAGCCGCCGAAGACCAGCTCGCGCTCTGCCGGGGACAGGCCGCTCGTCAGCACCTCGGCAGCCACCACCACCTCGTCGTAGCCGGCGGCGATGAGGCACACCGGCCAGTCGGAGCCGAACATCACCCGGTCCGCGCCGAAGCTCGCGAGCACGTGGTCGGCGTACGGCTGCAGGTCGGCAACCTGCCAATCGGGCCCGGCGACAGTCACCAGCCCGGAGAGCTTGACGGCGATGTTGGGCAGCGCCGCCAGCTCCTCGATGCCCTGGAACCACGCCTCGGAGCGGCCGCTGGCAATGGGCGGCTTGGCCGCGTGGTCGAGGACGAAGCGCAGGTCGGGCAGGCTTTTCACGGTCCGGACCGCCGACGGCAGCTGGTCCAGTGCGACCAGCAGGTCGTACGGGACCCCGCGCCGGGCCAGCTCGGCGAGACCCGCCTGGACGTCCGGCCGCGACAGCCACTCGGGGTCCGGCTCGCCCTCCACCTGGTGCCGTACGCCGACCAGCCGGTCACCGCCGGGCGCATCGGCCAGCTCGTCGAGCCGGTCGGCCAGGTCGGGCCCGGTGAGGTCGGCCCAGCCCACGACACCGTGGACCGTCGAGTGGCGACCGGCCTCGGCGAGCATCTCCGCGGTCTCCTCGTAGGACGAGCGGGTCTGGACCAGGACCGTGCCGTCGATGTGCTGCGCGGCAAGCGAGGGGGCCAGGTCGTCGAGGGTGAAAGCCCGGTGCAGCACCGGAAAGGGCGCCGCCCAGTCGGCGTCGCGTACCGACTCGTCCCAGATGTGGTGGTGCGCGTCGAGCCTCACCGATCGCCCCTCTCGCGGCACCGCCCCGGCTATGGTCTGACCACAGTAGGGCATGTGGTCAGACCACGCTAGCCTGGGCCGATGAGCCGGGAGCGCACCCACGAGGTCGTGCTGCGCCGTATCGAGGAGGACCTCGGCGCCGGGCGGCTCGCACTGGGCCAGCGGCTGCCCGGTGAGCGTCAGCTCGCCGAGCAGCTCGGGGTCAGCCGGCCCTCTGTCCGTGAGGCGATCCGGGTGCTCGAGGCGATGGGCATCGTACGGACGGCGGCCGGCTCGGGTGCGGCCGCCGGCGCTGTGATCGTCGCCGACCCCTCGACCGCCCTGGCATCAGCGTTGCGGCTCCACCTCGCGACCAACCACCTCGTCATCGACGACATCGTCGCCACGCGGCTGCTCATCGAGTCGTGGTCCGTGCGCACGGCCTCGTCGGCCAAGCGGCACGGCCCCTTCACCGAGGCGGAGCGGCTGCTCGACGCGATGGACGACCGCGGACTGACCCCCGAGTCGTTCCACCAGCTCGATGCGGAGTTCCACGTCGAGCTGGCCCGGCTGGCCGGCAACCCGTTGGTGACCGCCGTGATGACCGCACTCCGCGAGTCCATCCAGGAGTACGTGCTGGCCGCCGTACCAGGCCTTCCGGACTGGACGGCCACTGCCCGCAAGCTGCGCCGCGAGCACCGTGGCATCCTCGCCGCCGTGAGGGCGAAGGACGGCGAGCGGGCAGCGGCGCTCGTGACGGCGCACATCACCGGGTTCTACCGGGCAGCCGGGATCGGCCGGGGCCCTCGCTAGCCCTCGCGAGCCCAGCTGACGCTCGACGGTCTGGTCAGCTCTGCAAGGTGCTGCGCAGCCACTCCTCGACCCCGGCGACGTGCACGGTCGACCAGGTCCGGGCCAGCTCGGGGTCCCGCCTGCGCATGGCGTCGAGAATTGCCCGGTGCTCCAGCAGGGTCCGCTGCAGAGCCCCCTCCTGGGTGAGACCGCGCCACACCCTGGCCCGCTGC
This sequence comes from Frankiales bacterium, assembly GCA_033851695.1. Lineage (GTDB taxonomy): Bacteria > Actinomycetota > Actinomycetes > JAWWOL01 > JAWWOL01 > JAWWOL01. Next base: position 1,087 of record JAWWOL010000226.1, on the reverse strand, counting down.
GTCGGACCGGACAGGCTCTCGATCAGCGAGGACAGCACGGAGTTGCCGCCGGCGGCGGCCACCCGGCGATGGAACTCCAGGTCGTTGTCGACCAGCTCGTCGACCGACGAAGCCGGGGTGATGCGATCGAGCAACGCGTCCAGCTCGGCCAGCTCGGTCTCGTCCATCAGCAGAGCGGCCCGCGCACTTGCCGCCGGCTCGAGGATGCGGCGCACCTCGAGCAGCTCGAGCACCGACGCGTCCTGGTGGAACTCCACGATGAACGTCAGTGCCTCGAGCAGCGAGTCCGCGGCCAGGCTGGAGACGTAGGTGCCGTCTCCCTGTCGGACGTCGAGGATCCGAACCAGCGACAGCGCCCGTACGGCCTCGCGGAGCGAGCTCCTGGACAGCCCGAGCCGCTCGGCCAGGTCGGCCTCCCTGGGCAGCTTCTGGCCGGGCTTGAGCTGACCGGAGACGATCATCGCCTTGATCTTCTCGATCGCCTCGTCGGTCACGGCCATGCTGGCTGTCCTCGCCTCACGGTGAGAGCTGGTGGGGTCTGCAGAGTAGCCCCGGCCCCGTGATCTGCACACCGCGCCGGAGGCGTTCGGGTGGGCGGACGTCGGACCTTCCCGGTCCCGGACGCCCGGTGGCGGGATGCGAGCGTCGGGCGTCGAACGGGGTCCGGGCCGGTCGAAACGCGTCTGTAACAGTGTGGTCTCGACCCTTGCGGCCGCCGTTCGACGGGGTTATAAAGACGCAGACATCAGATGTCTAGCCACCCGAGGCGCCCTGGCGCAGCCCAGCATTCGTCTCGCTCGGACAGACATCCGACTCCTGACCCGTCGGAGCCCTTGCCATGCCACTGTCTGCCCTGCCCTCGCCACACCGTCTCCCCCGCGCCCCGCTGGAACCCCGGGGCACCGACCAGACATCGGATGCATTCGTCGTCCGAGCAGCCGTGCGCCGCGACGAAGGGCTGGGCAGGTGACCGAGCGGATCACCCACTTCGACGTCACCGACGTCCGGTTCCCCACGTCGCGCTGGCTGGCCGGGTCCGACGCCATGAACCCCGACCCCGACTACTCCGTGGCCTACCTGGTGGTGC
>JAWWOL010000195.1:0-4913 GCA_033851695.1 Frankiales bacterium | reverse complement strand
CTGGCGGAGGAGAAGTGGAGCGCCGTGCGGATGTGGGGCAGCGCGATGTTCACGATCGTCACGTCCAGCACGACCATCAGCTGGCAGGTCAGGATGAGGGCGAGGACGAGGCCGGGGTGTCCGCGTGAACCCAGCCCGCGTGGGGTGGAGGGCGCGGCTGCGGCCGGCGCGGTGGGAGAGTTGGCGGTGGGAGAGTTGATTGTCACGGTGCACTCCTGCTGGGTTGAGGTGCAGCCTCGGGGATGGGTCAGGCCCAGGCCGGTGCCGGGGTCCAGAGGTCGTCGATGGCCCACTCGGCCTCGGCGAGGCTCTTCTCGGCCAGGGGAATCAGCTCGGCCATCGCCGGCGTCGTGTGGGCGAGGGTGAGCTCGGCGGTGATGAAGCGCGGTACCAGGCCGATGATCGAGACGGCGTGCGGAAGCCAAGGTTCGGCGTGGTCCCACCCGTGTCGGGGAGCCCCGTCGGCGTAGCCGCCGCCGCGGCTGGCGAGTACGACGAAGTCACGGCCGCCGAGCAGGGGTGCGTGGGTCTCTGGATCGATCGAGAGGCCACGCGCGATGAGGTGGTCGACCCAGGCCTTGACGCTGCTGGGTGCGCCGAAGTTGTACAGCGGAAGGCCCAGCAGGATCGTGTCGGCTTCCTTGATCTCGTTGACCAGTTCTTCGATGAGTGCCCACGAGGCGGCCTGAGCCGGCGTGCGCAGCTCCGGTGCTACTGCCCGGGTCATGCCGGTGGAAGCGTCGAGGTGCGGGATGGGACTGCTGCCCAGGTCCCGGTAGGTGACGGTGCCACCGGGGTGCGCGGCACGCCAGGCGTCCCGTGCGCGGGCGGTCAGCTTGCGGCTGACGGAACGCTCACCCTGGATGCTGGAGTCGATGTGCAACAGGTGCGGCATTTCGGTGGCCCTTCATAGATGGCTTGTGGAACACAAACAATCTATAGCACACCGATCGCTGCCATCGGTACACTCGTTTGCATGGTTTCGTCAGTGGTCAACCAACCGACGCACCGTTCGGGTGCGCTGCTTGATCACCTCGCGCGCAGGATGCGGCTTCGTACCGAGGCGGTGCTGGCGCCGCTGGGCCTGCGGCCGCGTCACCTGGTCGCGCTGACCGCGCTGCGGGTCCGCGGCGGCAGCACTCAGCAGGCGCTCGCCACGACACTCGCCATGGACGGGACGAACATTGTCGGACTGCTCAACGAGCTGGAAGCCGCCAAGCTGATCGAACGGCGACGCTCCCCCGAGGACCGGCGACGCCACCTGGTCGAGCTCACCGAGGCCGGCGCCGAGCAGCTCGCGAAGGCTGAGTCTGCGTGCGCAGAGGCCGAGCAAGAAGTGCTCGGGGCACTCGATGCGAGCCAGCGCGAGACGCTCTACGACCTGCTTCAGCTCGCGGCCATCGGCACCGGGGTGACCTGCGCCCACGCCATGCTCGAATAGCCGGATCTCGGCACGTCGGCGCGGGTGGCGGCGTCAGCCTGTCGCCTCGACCCAGCGCTCGGGGTAGGTCAGTCCCGGAGTCCGCTTCTGAGCGTTGGCCGGCCGGTGAGCGACGTACTGGACACGTCTCCCCACCAGATGCCGTTGCAGATGCGCATTTCCGGTCGCACAATCGGTCAATCCTGCCGAAACCTCGCTTGCACGTCGAGGGGCACCATGACCTTCCTGTCCTCGCTCGCCCGCGTCAGACTCGGCGTTGCCGCTCTCGCGTTCGGGTTGCTCGTCCCGGCGCTGACCGCCAGCCCCGCGTCGGGCTCCGCCAACGATCAGTCGCTGAACCTGCCGCGCACTCAGCCCATCGCGCCGGTGATCGACTCGAACTTCGCCGACCCCGACATCCTGCTGGTCGGTGGGGTGTACCACGCGTACGCGACCAACTCGGGCGGGCAGAACATCCAGCACGAGGTGTCCACCGACCTGACTCATTGGAGCGCCGGGCCCGACGTGCTGCCTTCGCTGGGTTCCTGGGTCGGCCCGTGCAGCTTCGCGCCGGGTGGCCCGACGGACCACTGCGTCTGGGCGCCGGAGGTGACGGCGGTTCCCGGCGGTTTCAACCTCTACTACACCGCGCGGGACAAGCTCGCGCCGTACCAGTGCATCGGCCTCGCGTTCTCGACCTCGCCGGACGGTCCGTTCGTGCCGGTCGGCACCGATCCGCTGGTGTGCCCGGACGGTGCCCGCGGGACAGCGTTCCTCGGCGGCGCGATCGACGCCGCCACGTACTCGGAGAACGGCCAGCTCTACCTGCTGTGGAAGTCCGACGGCAACTGCTGCCAGCTGCCCGCGACGATCAACATCCAGACCATGTCGGCGGACGGCCGCACGCTCACGAGCCCGCCGACCGAGCTCATCCGCAACGATCGGCGGTTCGAGGGCGCGGTCGTCGAGGCACCGACACTGATGAAGCACGACGGCAGCTACTACCTGCTCTACTCGGCGAACGACTTCGGCGGCGGCAACTACCGCACTGGCTGGGCGAGTGCGAGCAGGATTACCGGGCCGTACACGAAGTCGAGGACCGAGCTGATGACGACCGATCTGTTCCACGGCACGGTCATCGGCCCCGGCGGCGAGGACGTCGTCACGAACCCGGACGGGACGAGCTTCATCGCCTTCCACGGTTGGGATCCGACCTACAGCTACCGCGCGATGTACGTCAGCACGGTGAGCTGGTCGGCGGCGGGCGTCCCGCAGGTCGACGCGGCGGATCGCCGGTACCAGGCGGAGGACGGCGCGATGACCGACGCACGGGTCGTTCCGGACGACAGCGCCTCCGGCGAGGCGAAGGTCGGTGGCATGGACAACCCGGACAGTTCCGTGACAGTGCGGGTGTACGCCGCAAAGTCCGGCCCGGAAACGCTCGGGGTCCGCTACGCCAACGGCTCGCGGGACGCCAGCGGCAACGGCGTCGCCGCAACCGACACGCTCGCCGTCAACGGCAGCTCCGTGGGCACCGTCACGCTGCCGAACACAGCCTGGGGCAACTGGCAGATGGTCGAGGTCGGGTTGCACCTGGTCAAGGGCTGGAACACCATCACGCTGACGAAGCTGACGTGGTACGCCGAGATCGACGCGTTGGACCTCTACTCCAGCCACCTGGACCAGACCCCCGGCCCGCCGTCCCCCACCTCGTCTGCGCTGAGGTACGAGGCGGAGAACGGCGTTGTCACCGACGCCCGTGTCGTAGCCGACCCCACGGCGTCCGGCGGCGCGAAGGTCGGCTACCTGGACAACCCGGACAGCTCGGTCACGCTGACCGTCACAGCTGGTGCGGCCGGCCCGGCCACGCTCGCCGTGCGCTACGACAACGGGTCACTGGACCGCAGCGGTTACCCGGTCTCGGCGACGGACAGGGTCACCGTCGACGGCCGGGGCGCCGGGGTGATCACGTTCCGCAACACGACGTGGGGCAACTGGCAGACGGCCACTTACCGCGTCCGGCTGCACAAGGGCGCGAACACGGTGACCTTCACGAAGCTCACCTTCTACACGGAGCTCGACGCGGTCGACGTCTCCTGATTCAGGCCACACCCCACCGAACCCACAGCAGCCACTCGGAGGACGGGACCACTTGACCCCGCTGGCTAATAGCAGTAGCTTTTGGGCTACAGGCAATAGTCAGAGGGAGTCGGTCATGAGCACTCAGTTCCTCACCCGCGCCGGCGGTCGCATCGCCTACGACGTCCAGGGCCCCGCCGATGGCCGGTTGCTGGTGCTGGCGCCCGGGATGGGCGACGTCCGCGCCGCGTTCCGGTTTCTCGTTCCGACCCTGGTCCAGGCCGGCTACCGGGTCGCGACCTGCGACGTGCGGGGTCAGGGCGAGTCCAGCGTGCCCTGGGACGAGTACGGCTGCCGGGTCACCGGCGAGGACCTGCTCGAGCTGGTTCGGCACCTCGGCGACAAGGCCACCCTGATCGGCCACTCGTCGTCAGCCTCCTCGGTGATCTGGGCGGCGGCGGAGGCTCCCGAAGCCGTCGAGGCGCTCGTGGTCATGTCGCCGTTCCTGCATCGGCCCGATCTCGGTCCGCTGCTCCGCGCGGCGCAGTTCCTGGTGACCCACTCCCCGACCCTGTGGCTGGCCTACTACTCCTCGCTCTACAAGGCCGGCAAGCCCGCGGACTTCACTGCCTACCGCCGGGCCCTCAAGGCCAACCTGAGGGAGCAGGGCCGGATGGCCGCAACGGCAGGACTCCTCGACACCCACGCTGACTGCAACGCGCGCATCCCCGAGCTGCGCTGCCCGGTGCTGCTGCTCATGGGCTCCGCGGACCCCGACTTCAAGGACGCGACCGCCGAAGCGCGCGCGGACGAGCAGCTGATCGGCGCGCACACCGACGTGACGCTGCAGATGATCGACGGCGCCGGACACTACCCGCACGCCGAGCTGCCCGCCGCCACGGGGGCAGCGATCCTCGGCCACGTCCGCAAAGTCGCCCGTGCCTAGGGCCGGACTGTCTACTCCGGCGGTAGTCGACGTGGCGTTGGTGATCGTCGACGAGCACGGGCTCGAGGCACTCACCCTCGCGGCCGTCGCCCAGCGGGCGGGGGTTGCGCCTCCTTCGCTCTACAAGCACGTGCGCAGCCTGGATGCCCTGCTGCAGAAGGTTTCTGCTGTCGCCACCGCCGAGCTGGCCGAGGTCCTGTCCCATGCTGCGGCCGGCAAGGCCGGGCTCGATGCCGTACGGGCCGTGGCCGATGCCTACCGCCGGTTCGCGCTGGACCGGCCGGGTCGCTATCCCGCGACGCAACGCGTACCAGAGCCGACGGACCCCGTCCACGTCGCCGCCTCCGAGAGCGCCGTCCACACGATGTTTGCCGTGCTCCACGCCTATGACATCACCCGCGACGACGCGGTGGACGCGACCCGCTTCATCCGCAGCGCCCTGCACGGATTCGTCAGCCTCGAGGTCAA
>JAWWOL010000015.1:0-2732 GCA_033851695.1 Frankiales bacterium | reverse complement strand
CGTTCCACGCCTTGACGTGGTCGCTCGAGGGATAGCTCCAGGACCACGAGTTGTCGTAGTTGTCCGCGCCGATCAGGTCGACGTAGGCGTCGCCGGGATACATCGGCACCGGGTTGGCCGCGCCCATCGCGATGTTGAAGTCGAAGGTGAAGTGCGCGCCGGCGACCGACCGCATCGCCGTGACCGCCTGACGCCAGGCACCGGCGAAGGCGACCGGGTCCTTGACCCCCGACCAGGTGTACCAGTCGCCAGTCATCTCCCACGCCAACCGGATCGTCGCCGCGCCGTCGCCACCGGCGACCAGCTGCTGCGCGACGGAGGCGTACTTGCTGTTGTACGCGCCGGTCGCCGCGAGCTGCAGCGAGGCACTCTCGTTGAGGGGCAGCAGCGGCACCGACCACACCATGTGCGCGTTGGAGCTATCCCAGTATTTCGTCAGCCCCTGCTGGGTGATGCCAGTGATCGAGGCCCAGGTCGAGGTGCCGGTGTAGCCGGTCACGACCTCGACCGGGTGCCCGCGCCACGTCCCGAAGGCGTCGATGGCCGGCTGTCCGCCACTGCCGACGACACCCGAGAGCGTGCGGCCGGCAATGAGGGCAAGCGGTGTCACGGCAGCTGTGGCAGGAGGAGCCGAAGCGCCGGAAACCGCTGTCAGGCCAAGGAAAGTCGCCGTGATGACTGCCGTCTGCCACCGGGAAGCGCCAGCCATGCATACCCCCTCACATCAAGAAGTCCCCGCCACGAGGCGAGGACCAGCTCTCTGCTCACGACACTAGGCCGTACGGGTGAGGGGCCGCCCGGCGCAAAGCGATGTGCGGCCAGCGTTCATCGGGCGTAAACCTGCGCGGGGACAAACCGGGCGTACGCCGACGGGCCGGCCTCCGTGGGGAGACCGGCCCGGCGTGTGGGGCGCTGCTACTTGGAGCTGACGCTACTTGGTGTTGAAGGTCACCGTGACCGACTGCACGGCGCCGCTGGACAACGTGGCGTGCACGATCAGGGTGTGCTTGCCGGCCCAGGTGCCGCTGGCGTTCCACGGCAGCTCGACCGACCCGCTGGAGCCCGAGAAGTCCCAGGGACCCCAGGTCTCGGTCCTGGTCGGGGTGGTGCTGGCCGCCTTGTCCAGCCAGAACTGCACCTTGGTCGTCCCGCTCGGCGCGTTGACGTAGATGTAGCGGTTGCTGCTCAGTGACGAACCCTGCAGCGCCCAGCTGCCCGTGCGGTTGGCGAGGGCACTCGCCCGGACTGACGCCACGGCCAGCGAGCCGGTCGGGACCGGCGCGGGGGTGGGCGGCGTGGGGGTGGTGCTGCCGCCGCCGTAGTAGATCGGACCGGCCTTCGAGAGCTGCTGGTAGAGGTAGGCCGCGTTCGGGAAGGCGCCGCTGGTCAGCACGAAGTTGCGGCAGGAGTTCTCCGCGAACTCGCTGTAGGTCTCGTACGCAACGTCGTGCGAGGCCATCCAGTTGTGGAACTGCTGCATGAAGTAGGTGTCGTCGCCGCCGCCGTGACCGTCACAGCGCTTGGAGACACCCCACTCCGGGAAGCTCAGCCGCTTGCCGTGCGCCTTGGCGAAGTTGCCCAGCCAGTCCAGCCCGTACGAACCGGTCTTGATGGCGTTCCAGACCTGCGCGTGGTCGCTCGGCGGATAGGACCAGGCCCACGAGTCGTCGTAGTTGTCCGCACCGACGAGGTCGACGTAGCTGTCGCCCGGCCAGAGCTTGGACGGGTCCGAGTTGAACATCGCGATGTTGAAGTCGAACGTGAAATGGGCACCGGCCTGGGCGCGCATCGTGGTGACGATCTGGCGCCACGCACCGATGAAGGCGGTCGGGTTCTTGGCGCCGGACCATGGATACCAGTCGCCGGTCATCTCCCAGCCGAGCCGGATGGTCGAGGACCCGTCGCCACCGGCGATCAGGGCCTTGGCCACGGTCGCGAACTTGCTGTTGTAGCCACCGGCGGCCTCGGTCGTCAGCGACGCCGATTCCTTCAGCGGCAGCATCGGCACCGACCAGACGCGGTGGGCGGAGGAGCCGTCCCAGTAGTGGGTCAGGCCCTCACCCGCGACGTTGGTGATGCCGTTCCAGGTGTCCGTACCGAGGTAGTTGGTCACGACGTCGACCGAGCGGCCACGCCAGTTGCCGAAGGCCGAGACCGCACTCTGGCCACCCTTGCCGACGACTCCGGAGAGCGTCTTGCCGGCAACGAGGGGCTGGATGGCAACCGCGGCAGACGCTGTGCCCTCACCTGCGGTGCTGAAGATGTGCAGCTGGGCCGCGACGCCCAGGGCGAGGACGCCGGAGAACACACCGGCGAGCTTGCGGACGCGGCGCCGGGGACGGCCCGCTGAGACCGGCGCATCCGCAGCGAGGAGCGCAGGGTCCGGTCGGTGGCGGCCGAGACGGCCGGCACCAGGCATGGGGCTATTCATGTTTGTCCTCTCACACACGCCTGCGAGGTCAGCTGTCGGGTTAGGGCTAAGAGGCTCGCCCCGCCACCGAAAAACGGTGGCTTCACCCCGAGGTGGAACGCCAAGATCACGTACCACCGAGGAACCTGGGTCCCCCGCTCCTGCCCTTGTACAGCCGCAGGTGCCCTCGCGCCGGGCAGGACTCGGCGTTGCGCGCGAGGACGTCCCCTCCCAATGGCGGGGACGGCGCCAGACTAGCCCATTCGTGTCCCAATCGACAGATTCGGATCGGTTCCGGGGCGACATTTAACGCTCTGTACAT
>JAWWOL010000161.1:0-2519 GCA_033851695.1 Frankiales bacterium | reverse complement strand
TCACCGAGCCCGAAGCGCAGCAGGTCGGCCTCCTGGGCCCGCTCCCGGGCCCGCCTGACCAGCTCGTCGAGCTCGCTGCGCAGCGCCCGCAGCTCGTCGAAGGCGGCGCGGTAGGCAGCCAGCGGCTCGGCCACCGCGGGTCCGGCGTAACGGTCGAGCGCCTCGCGCTGACGGGCCGGCTGGAGCAGTCGGGACTGGTCGCTCTGGCCGTGCACCGCGAGGCACGACTCGGCGAGCTCGGCCAGGATCCCGGCGGGGACCCCGCGGCCGCCCAGGTGGGCGCGGGACCGGCCGGTCGCGGACACGGTGCGGGCCACCAGCAGGACGTCGTCGTCGAGCTCGGCTCCCGCGTCGGCCGCCCTGGCGGCGATCGGCCCGGCCGGGTCGACCCGCAGCCGGCCCTCGACCGAGGCGCTGTCAGCACCGGGTCGCACCGCGCCCGGGTCGGCCCGCCCGCCGAAGAGCAGCCCCAGCCCCGTGACGACCATCGTCTTGCCGGCCCCGGTCTCGCCGGACACCACCGTGAGCCCCGGTGCGAGCTCGAGCACGGCGTCCTCGATCACGCCGAGCCCGCGGATGCGCATCTCCTCGAGCACGCGGCGAGCCTACGCGGACGGTCGGTCGGAACCGCCTGTGACGTGCCGGCCCCGCCAGCCGCGGACGGGCAGGTCGAACTTGGCGACCAGCCGGTCGGTGAAGGGCGCCGAGTGCAGCCGGGCCAGCTGCATCGGCCGCTCACCCCGGCGGGCCTCGATCCGGGCGCCGGGCGGCAGGTCGACGGGACGGCGGCCGTCGCACCACAGCACCCCCGGGCTCCGGCCGGAGATCAGCACCTCGACGGCGAGCACCGAGTTCGGGGAGATGACGAGTGGGCGGGAGAACAGCGCGTGCGCGCTGATCGGCACCATCAGCAACGCCTCGACGTCGGGCCAGACCACCGGGCCGCCCGCCGAGAAGGCGTACGCCGTCGAGCCGGTCGGCGTGGCCATCACCACCCCGTCGCAGCCCCAGCGCGACAGTGGCCGCCCGTCGACCTCGGCAACCACCTCGAGCATCCGTTCCCGGCTGGCCTTCTCGACCGAGGCCTCGTTCAGGGCCCAACCCCGGGTCAGCACCTCACCGTCGGTGGTGACGGTGACGTCCAGGGTCAGCCGCTCCTCCACCTGGTAGTCGCGGGCCACGACCCGGTCGACCGTGGCGTCCAGGGCATCGCGCTCGGCCTCGGCCAGGAAGCCGACGTGCCCGAGGTTCACCCCGAGGATCGGCGTGGACGTCGACCGGGACAGCTCGGCGGCCCGCAGCAGGGTGCCGTCGCCGCCGAAGACGACCACCACCTCGCAGTCCGCGGCGGCGTCCTTGCCGCGGGGCACCACCGTGACGCCGGTGACGCCGAGCTCGGGGGCCTCGTCGGCCAGCACCCGCACACCCACCCCGGCGGCGGCGAAGCGCTCGGCGGCGGCCCGCACGGCGCGCCGGGCGTCGTCGCGACCGGTGTGCGCGACGATGAGGACGCTGCGCCCGGTCACGACGGCCCCGCCGCGACGGCTGCCTGCAGAAGGTCCTGGTCCAGCGGCCCTGCGCCCCGGCGCAGCCAGAGGAAGTACTCCACGTTCCCCGCCGGCCCCGGCAGCGGGCTGGCCGTGACACCGGCCACGCCGAGCCCGTGGTCGGTGTAGGCCACCCGCGCCACGTCGGCCACCGCTGCGGCCCGCCGCTCCGGCTCGCGGACCACACCCCCCGCCCCGAGCGCCGCGCGACCTATCTCGAACTGCGGCTTCACCATCGGCACCAGGTCGGCGTCCTCGGACGCGACCGCGACGAGCGCCGGCAGCACCAGGCGCAGCGAGATGAACGACAGGTCGGCGACCACCAGGTCGACCGGGTCACCGACGGCCGCCTGGTCGAGGTCGCGGACGTTGGTGCGGTCGAGCACCCGCACCCGGTCGTCGGTCTGCAACGACCAGGCGAGCTGGCCGTAGCCCACGTCGACGCACACCACTTCGCGGGCGCCGCGGCGCAGCAGCACGTCGGTGAACCCACCCGTCGAGGCGCCGGCGTCCAGCGCGCGCCGTCCCTCGACGGTCAGGCCGTCGGGAGCGAAGGCGTCCAGCGCACCCGCCAGCTTGTGGCCGCCGCGGGAGACGTAGGACTCTCCGGCCGGCTCGTCCACGACGATCGGGTCGCCGGCGGCGACCTGGGTCGCAGCCTTGACCGTCGTACGGCCCGGCACCCGCACCTGCCCGGCGGCCACGAGCTCGGCCGCTTGCTCGCGTGAACGCGCCAGACCCCGGCGGACCAGCTCCGCGTCCAGGCGGGCGCGTCGGGTCACGGCCGCTGGTCGCCCGACCGCTCGTCGCCGGACTGCCCGTCCGCTGCGTCGGTGCCCTCCGTGCCCTGCGCGGCGTCGGCCAGCGCGTCCTGGAGCACACGGTGCACCTCCTCGTACACGTCCACGTGCTCGGCCGGTGGCGTGCTGCCGAGCTCGTCCAGTCGGCGGACCGCGTCAGCGATCCGTGGGT
>JAWWOL010000155.1:0-4277 GCA_033851695.1 Frankiales bacterium | reverse complement strand
CCGCTGGTCAGCTGCCAGGGCGCGGCGCTCTGCGACCCGATCGTCGCCGCAGCCCACTGGGTGTTGGTCGCCTTGAGCAGCGTCAGCAGAGCACTGCTGGTCCCGTCCGCGCCGCCAGGCCCGGCCTTGCCGCCGCCCCCTGCGCCGCCCATCTGGGAGGCCACCGGGCCGGAGCTGGGGATGCTGCCGGTGTGCGGCTGCGAGGCGGTGTCGACCGCATAGGCCGCGGATCCGCCCAGGCCGACGAGCGTCGCCAACGCGACCCCGGTCACCGCGACGCGTAGCCGGCGGCCCACCAGCAGCAGGAAGATGGCACCGGCCGCACCCACCGCCAGGGCGTACCGCAGCCAGGGCAGGAAGGTCGGGGACGTCGCCAGCAGGTGGACGTCCCACCAGGCGGTGACGGCGATCAGTACGGAGGCGATCACCCGGGAGGTCGTGCTGTCGCGGGTGCGCCACAGCTCGCGGCCGGTGATGGCCACGACGGCGGCGATCGCGGGGGCAAGCGCAACCGTGTAGTAGGGGTGGATGATGCCCTGCATCTCACTGAAGACCAGGCCGGTCACCAACAGCCAGCCGCCGAAGACGATCAGCGCCGCGCGGGTGAGGTCGGTGCGGGCGTTGCGCCTGGTGAGCCACAAGCCGGCGACGAGGGCGATCAGGGCCGTGGGCAGCAGCCAGGAGACCTCCGTGGCCATGTCCGAGGTGAACAGCCGCGTGAGGCCGGTCGCACCGCCGAAGCCGGAGCTCCCCGAGCCCCCGAGTCCACGGCCGCCGCCTGGGGCGCCGCCGTTGCCAGAGCCGCCGAACAGCCGGCCCAGGCCGTTGTAGCCGAACGCGAGCTCGAGGACGGAGTTGTTGGTGGAGCCGCCGACGTACGGGCGGGAGGACGCCGGCCACAGCTCGACGATCGCCACCCACCAGCCGGCACCGACCACCATCGCGACGCCGGCCGCGAGGGTCTGCAGCAGCCGTCGGCGGAGCCCGGTCGGAGCTGCGACCAGGTAGGTCACCGCGAAGAACGGGACGACCAGCAGGGCCTGTCCCATCTTGGTGATGAAGCCCAGGCCGACCAGCGTGCCGGCCAGCAGCAGCCAGCGGGTCGAGGCCTGCTCCAGCGCCCGGACGACCGCGTACCCGGCACCGACCAGGAGCAGGGTCAGCATCGCGTCGGGGTTGTTGAAGCGGAACATCAGCGCGGCGACGGGCGTCAGCGCGAGAGCGGCGCCCGCCAGCAGACCGGCGCCGTGCCCGGCCACCCGCCGTACGGTTGCGGCGAGGAGGCCGACCGCTGCCACGCCTTCCAGCGCCTGGGGCACCAGCATCGACCAGCTGTTGAACCCGAAGATCCGCCCGGCGATGTCCATCGGCCACAGGAACGCCGCCGGCTTGTCGACGGTGATGGAGTTGCCGGCGTCGAAGGAGCCGAAGAACATCGCCTTCCAGCTCTTCGTACCGGCCTGTACGGCGGCGGCGTAGAAGTCGTTGGCGTAGCCGGAGGCGCCGAGGTCCCACAGGTAGAGCAGGGCGGTCCCGGCCAGGAGGACCAGCAACGCCGGTCGGGCCCACGTCGGGTCGCCTGGCCTGCCGCGGACGAGTCGCCCGAGCCTGCCGCGGCTGGGCGGCGCTGGCACCACGTCCCGCGTCGAGGTCGATGCGGAGCCGGTCCGGCCGGGCATGGTCTCGGCGGCGTGCGTCGTCGTCATGGGCTCAACACTCGGCGCCGGGAACATGAGGAGCCTATGTCCTGTCTGTGGGTTGACTTTGGGCCGCGCCCGGGCGCTCAAGCCGCACGGGCGAGGCGAGTAGTGTCCGAAGGCACGGGACAACGACAACGCAGGGCACCTCAGTCGCAAGGGAGCGGCCGTGTACGTCAGCGAAGTCATGACGAAGGCCAGCATCACCGAGTCCGCGTCGGAGCCGATCAAGGCCGCGGCGTCGCGGATGTGGGCGCAGCAGACCGGGTCGCTGCTGGTGATGGAGGGCGAGGCCCTGATCGGCATCATCACCGAGCGCGACGTCATGAAGTGCATCGCCCGCGGGCTCGACGTCAACGCCACGCCGGTGAGCGCGGTGATGACCCGCGGCGTGCAGACCGTCAGCCCGTACACCTCGGTCGGTGACGCTGCCCGGCAGATGGCTTCCCGCTGGATCAGGCACCTGCCCGTGGTCGAGGACGGCAGGGTCGTCGGCATGGTCAGCCAGCGCGACCTGGTCGGCATCTTTGCCGCCCTGGCAAAGGAACCCGACTCCGTCGAGCTGGCCAGCGACCAGCTGGTGAGCCAGCAGCGCCTGGTCCGGATCGAATCCGGGGACCTCGACTAGTGGGGCCAGAGACCCCGGACCTGCCGGAGCAGACCCGCGACGACACCGACACCGGTTGGGGCGAGCCGAGCCGGGACGAGGACGACGCCCGGCGCGACCAGTGGCTCGAGGAGCAGCGCCCGCCGCACCACGGCGGCTAGCTCAGGCGACTAGGTCGGCCGTACAGAAGGCGCACTTGTGGGCGGCCTTCGGGATGCTCGAGAGGCAGTGCTCGCAGATCTTGGTGGGCAGCTTGGGCTCCGGGTCGGTCTTGAAGCGCGCCATGAGCTTGTTCACCGGCAGCACGACCAGGAAGTAGATCACCGCGGCGACGATCACGAAGGTGATGAGCGCGCTGAGGAAGCCGCCCCACCTCAGCAGGACCGGGTGGGTCCTCGTACCCAGGTTGTACGACCTGGCGGCCAGGTCGCTCTTGCCCGTCACGGCGCCCACCAGCGGAGTAAGAAACGCTGCGACGAAGGCGGTCACGACCGCGGTGAAGGCAGCGCCGATGACGATGCCCACGGCGAGGTCGACGACGTTGCCGCGGAGCAGGAATGCTCGAAAGCCCTTCATGTGTCCTCCTGGAGGGTGGCGTTGGCCCAGATCCTTCCGTAGTTGCGCCCGCTGACCTCGCCCGCGCGCCGGGAGGCCGGTGGGCTTTGTCCTGACTCGCGCCGGTTAGGGTCGGGTGGGTTGCCGGACCTTCGGAGCTGGGCATGGCCCAAAGGAGCAGGTGTGCTGGACGAGAGTGACGTCACCGCGGTGCTGTCGGCCGCGCTGACCAGCGGGGCCGACTGGGCCGAGGTCTACGCCGAGAAGCGCGACTCGACCTCGATCCGGGTCGAGGACCGCCGGGTGGAGGAGCTGACCAGCACCCGTTCGCAGGGCGTCGGGGTGCGCGTGGTCAAGGGCGTGCAGTCCGCCTACGCCTACACCAACGTCCTCACCCGCGAGTCGATGCTCAGCGCCGCCAAGGCCGCGGCCGCCGGCGTCTCGGGTGCGCAGTCGCTCACGGTCCTCGACCTGACCAGGGTCGAGCCGCCGGTCCTGCACCCGGCCCTCGTGTCCCCGGCGCTCGCCGCGAAGCAGGCCAAGGTCGACATCGCCCGCCGGGCCGAGGAGTCGGCCTGGTCGCAGGGCGGTGAGGTGGTCCAGGTGATGGTCTCCTACGCCGACGTCGCGCAGCGGGTGTTCATCGCCAACTCGTTCGGCCACCTGTCCGACACCACCCGCGTACGCACCCGGCTGGCCGCCCAGGTGGTCGCCTCCAGGGGCGACCTGACCCAGACCGGGTTCGACGGGCCCGGCGCGAGCAAGGGGATGGAGCACTACGACGAGTTCCCCCCAGAGGGCGTCGGCGAGCGGGCCGCCCAGCAGGCCCTGCGGCTGCTCGACTCGGTCCCCTCGCCGGCCGGCGAGATGACCGTGGTGCTCAATGCGGGCGGTGGTGGCGTGCTGTTCCACGAGGCCTGCGGCCACGGGCTCGAGGCCGACGCCATCGGCAAGGACACCACGGTCTACGCCCGTACGAGGGGGGACAAGGTCGGCAGCGAGCTGTTCAGTGGCGTCGACGACCCGACCGTCGTCGGCAGCTGGGGCTCCTACGGCTTCGACGACGAGGGCACCGCGGCGAGCCGGACCACCTTGTTCGACCGGGGCGTCCAGGCCGGGGTGATGAGCGACCGGATCTCGGCGCACCGCCTCGGCACCGTGTCCACCGGC
Organism: Frankiales bacterium; assembly: GCA_033851695.1. GTDB lineage: Bacteria > Actinomycetota > Actinomycetes > JAWWOL01 > JAWWOL01 > JAWWOL01. Next base: position 248 of record JAWWOL010000155.1, on the reverse strand, counting down.
CATGGCCGGCGACAGTCCTATGCCCACGTGCCGCTGCCCCGGATGAGCAACTCTCTCGTGCTACCAGGCACTTCCGACCCAGCGTCGTTGGTGTCCGACGTGAAGAGCGGGCTGTTCTGCGCCGAGCTCGGCGGCGGTGAGGTCAACCCGGCCACCGGCGACTTCGTGTTCGGTGTGACCGAGGGCTACCTGATCGAGAACGGTGAGCTCACCGCCCGCGTACGGGGTGCCAACATCATCGGCAACGG
>JAWWOL010000151.1:0-4302 GCA_033851695.1 Frankiales bacterium | reverse complement strand
CTCAGGCGTCGATGACGATCGGCAGGATGATCGGGCTCCTGCGGTAGGTGTCCCGCGCCCACCGGCTGACCGTACGGTGGATCAGCTGCTCGAGCTGGTGCTGCTCGCCGATGCCTTCGGCGGCCGCCTTGGCCAGCACGTCCTCGATCAGCTTCACGACGGCGTCGAACGTGCGGTCGTCGTGGACGAAGCCGCGGGCCAGGAACTCCGGCGGCTCGGCCAGCAGGCCGGTGTCGGAGTCGACGAGGGCGACGATGGTGATGAACCCGCCTGCGGCAAGAGTCAACCGGTCCTGCAAGGAGTCCTCGGTCGCGCCGCCGACACTCGCACCGTCGACGTAGACATAGCCTGCCGGCACCTTGCCGGTGATGCGGGCCCGGCCGTCAACGAGGTCGACGACCACGCCGTCGTCGGCGATGGTGACGTGGTCGGCAGGCACGCCGGTACGGACGGCGAGCGCGGCGTTGGCGGTGAGGTGGCGCCACTCACCGTGGACCGGCATGACGTTGGACGGGCGCAGGATGTTGTAGCAGTAGACCAGCTCACCCGCACTGGCATGCCCGGAGACGTGCACCTTGGCGTTGCCCTTGTGCACCACGTTGGCGCCCCACCGGGTCAGCGAGTTGATGACCCGGTAGATCGCGTTCTCGTTGCCAGGGATGAGCGAGCTGGCCAGCAGGACGGTGTCGCCCTCGCCGATCCGGATCATGTGGTCCCGGTTGGCCATCCGGGCGAGCGCCGCCATCGGCTCGCCCTGAGATCCCGTACAGATCAAGGTGATCTTGGTGTCCGCAAGCTTCTCGAGGACCTTGAGGTCGACCACGAGCCCCTTGGGGATGCGCAGGTAGCCAAGGTCGCGGGCCAGGCCCATGTTGCGCACCATCGACCGGCCGACGAAAGCGACCTTGCGGCCGTGGTGGTGTGCCGCGTCGAGCACCTGCTGGATGCGGTGCACATGGCTGGCGAAGCTCGAGACCACGATCCGGCCGGGCGCCGTACGGAACACCTGCTCGATCGCCGGCGCGAGGTCACGCTCGGAGATCTGGAAACCGGGGACCTCGGCATTGGTCGAGTCGACGAGCAGCAGGTCGACCCCCTCCTCGCCGAGCCGCGCGAAGGCCCGCAGGTCGGTGATCCGGTCGTCGAGGGGGAACTGATCCATCTTGAAGTCACCGGTGTGCAGGACCAACCCGGCATCCGTACGGATCGCCACGGCGAGCGCGTCCGGGATCGAGTGGTTGACCGCGACGAACTCGCAGTCGAACGGGCCCACCTTGCGGCGCTGGCCCTCGCTGACCTCGATGGTCCTGGGCGTGATCCGGTGCTCCTTGAGCTTGGCCGCGATGAATGCCAGCGTGAGCTTGGAGCCGACCAGCGGGATGTCCGCCCGCTCGCGCAGGAGATACGGCACACCACCGATGTGGTCCTCGTGGCCGTGGGTCAGGATCAGCCCGTCGATCCGGTCCAGCCGGTCGCGGATCCAGGTGAAGTCGGGCAGGATCACGTCGACGCCGGGCTGGGTCTCCTCGGGGAACAGCACGCCGCAGTCGACGATCAGCAGCCGGCCCGCGTGCTCGAAGACCGTCATGTTGCGCCCGATCTCACCCAGGCCGCCGAGCGCGACGATGCGCAGTCCGCCCTTCGGCAGGCGGGGCGGCGATCCGAGCTCGGGATGGGGGTGGCTCAACCTGGAAATCCTGTCGTCTGGCGCCGGCGGAACGGGGTGCACGGCCGGCGCGCGGGGGTGACTGTCCGGACCATCATCCCGCTCCGCGCTGCGCGGGTGTCGGCGGAGGGCTCGTACACGGGCCGTCCGGCGTGCCGCGCACCCCCGGCCGGGGCGTCCCCACCCCGATTCCCGCCCGAGCCCGCCTCAGCGGCCCGGCGTCAGGAGTGCCAGCGCCGGACCAGCACCGGGGAAGTGCGGGGGGCTCAGACCTCGTCGAGGTCCACGGCGCGGGCAGAGGTGGCCCCGATCGCCGTGGCGATCTCGGAGAGCACGTCGGCCGGGATCGCCGTGTCCACGGTCACGGCCATCAGTGCGTCGCCGCCGGCGGCCTGGCGGGCCACCTGGGCACCGGCGATGTTGACGCCGCGGGAGCCGAGCACGTTGCCGAGCTTGCCGACGATGCCGGGCTCGTCGTGGTAGCGGAAGAACGCCAGGTGTTCGACCAGCTGGAGGTCCACGTCGAAACCGTCGACCTCGGTGAGCTTGGCGATCTGCTTGTGGCCGGACAGCGTGCCGGAGACCGAGAACTGCTCGCCGGTGGCCAGCGTGCCCCGTACGGTCAGCAGGTTGCGGTAGTCCGGGCTCTCCTCGCTCGAGGTGAGCCGGACCTGGAGACCGCGCTCCTCGGCGAGCAACGGCGCGTTGACGAAGGTGACCTGCTGCTCGACGACGTCGGTGAAGACGCCCTTGAGCGCGGAGAGCTGCAGGATCTGTACGTCGAACGCGGCGATCTCGCCACGGACGAGGACCTCGAGCTCGGCAGGCACGGTGCCGGCCAGCGCCGTGAAGACCCGGCCGAGCTGCTCCATGAGGCCGAGCGCCGGGCGGACCTCCTCGGCGACAAGGCCACCCGACTGCACGTTGACCGCGTCCGGGACGAACTCGCCCTGCAACGCCAGCTTGACCGACTTGGCGACGGCCGTGCCGGCCTTGTCCTGTGCCTCGTCGGTGGAAGCACCCAGGTGCGGGGTCACGACGACGGAGTCGCCGAGCCCAAACAGGGGCGAGTCGGTGCACGGCTCCGAGGCGTAGACGTCGATGCCGGCGCCGCCGACGCGGCCCTCCTCGATCGCCTTGGCCAGTGCTGCCTCGTCGATCAGCCCACCGCGGGCGGCGTTGACGATGATGACCGTCGGCTTGACCAGGGTCAGCTCGCGCTCGCCGATCAGCCCCTTGGTCTCGGGCGTCTTGGGCAGGTGGATCGAGATGAAGTCGGACTCGCGGAGCAGCTCGTCGAGCGAGACCAGCCGCACGCCGAGCTGGGCGGCGCGGGCGGCGGAGATGTAGGGGTCGTACGCGATGATCGTCGTGTCGAACGCCGCCAGCCGGTGGGCGAACAGCTGGCCGATCTTGCCGAGCCCGACGACGCCGACGACCTTCTCGTTGACCTCGACACCGGTGAACTTCGAGCGCTTCCACTCGTTGTTCTTCAGGCTGGAGGTGGCGGCCGGGATCCGGCGGGCGGCAGCGAGCAGCAAGCCGACCGCGTGCTCGGCGGCGCTGACGATGTTGGAGGTCGGCGCGTTGACGACCATGACGCCGGCGGCCGTGGCGGCCTTGATGTCGACGTTGTCCAGCCCGACACCGGCGCGGGCGATGACCTTGAGCTGCGTGGCCGCGGCGATCGCCTCGGCGTCCATCTTGGTGGCGCTGCGGATGAGGACCGCGTCCACGCCGGCGAGGGCGGGCAGCAGGGCCGAGCGGTCGGCGCCGTCGACGTGCCGCAGCTCGAAGTCCGACGACAGGATCTCGAGGGCAGAGGGGGCGAGCTCTTCAGCGACCAGGACGACGGGCTTGCTCAAGCGGACCAGTCCTCACACAGCAGGGAAATCGGGATGTCTCTATCGTAACGGCCGCCCTCCGACCCGCGAGACGCGGAGTCTCGGAGTACGAGCGCGGCCCAGCGTCCGCGCCCTCGCCGCGCCGCCCGCACCCCGCCCAACCGTTGATAGCGCCGCCATCGGCGGAATCCGGTCCCTCCGAGGTCGATAGCGCCGCTATCGACGCCCACCGGCGGCACCTGCCCAACCGTCGATAGCGCCGCCATCGGCGGAATCCGGTCCCTCCGAGGTCGATAGCGCCGCTATCGACAGGTGGCCGCAGCTGGTCCGGAACGCCGACGACCCGAGGCCTGCGCGTGGAGCTGCGCTGGCGCCGGGTCGCCGGAAAGCTCGGGTCAGGCGGTGCTGCTAGTCCTTGTCGATCCAGGCCATCATCGGGCGCAGCTTGGCACCGACCACCTCGATCGGGTGGTGCGCGCCTTCCTCGGCCCACTTGGTGTAGTTGGGCCGCCCGTTGTCGTCCTCGGCCACCCACTCGCGGGCGAAGGTGCCGTCCTGGATCTCGCCCAGGATCTTCTTCATCTCGGCCTTGGTGTCGGCGTTGACCACGCGCGGGCCGCGGCTGTAGTCGCCGTACTCCGCGGTGTCCGAGATGGACCAGCGCATCTTGGAGATGCCGCCCTCGTACATCAGGTCGACGATCAGCTTGAGCTCGTGCAGGCACTCGAAGTAGGCGACCTCCGGCTGGTAGCCCGCCTCGATCAGCGTCTCGAAGCCCGCCTGGACCAGCGC
>JAWWOL010000139.1:0-3669 GCA_033851695.1 Frankiales bacterium | reverse complement strand
ACGGGAAGGCCACCAGTGGGGGAGCGTCCCCCGTCGACGCGGCCCGCTCGGCGGCGTCGCGACTGGCCCGTACGGGAGTCGCGGCGGTGGTCGTCGACGCCGAGGACGGCTTCGTCCGGCTCGGGCTCGCGGCCGACCTCGCCGGCCATCTCGACGCCCCCTGCCTGCGGCTCGAGCAGCTAGTGGCAGCCCAGCTGACCGGCTTGGTCCAGTCCATGACCGGGCGGGCTGCCTGATGCCGCAGGGCAAGCCGGACGTGGTGCCGGCGGACGGCCTCACCACCCGCACCCGGCGGGCCAAGCCGCGGCTGATCGTGCACACCGGCGACGGCAAGGGCAAGTCCACCGCGGCGTTCGGGCTGATGCTGCGTGGCTGGGCCCAGGACTGGCCGGTGGGCGTCTTCCAGTTCGTGAAGTCGAGCAAGTGGCGGGTCGGCGAGGAGAAGGCTGCCGAGGCGCTCGGCATCTCCTGGCACAAGATGGGCGCGTCCTGGTCCTGGATCCAGCGCGAGGAAGCCACGTCGGAGCAGCTCGCCCAGGACGGCTGGAACGACGTCAAGGCTGCCATCGCCGCCGGCACCTACCAGCTGCTGATCCTCGACGAGTTCACCTACGTCATGGCCAGGGGCTGGGTGCCGGTCGACGAGGTCCTTGAGGTCCTCGCGAGCCGTACGGGCACGCAGCACGTCGTCATCACCGGCCGGCGCTGCCCGCCCGAGATCATCGCCGCCGCCGACATCGTGACCGAGATGACCAAGGTCAAGCACCCGTTCGACTCCGGCGAGAAGGGGCAGCGGGGGATCGAGTGGTGAGCCTGCCGCCCCGGGTGGTCATCGCCGCGCCGTCCTCCGGCAGCGGCAAGACCACCGTCGCCGTCGGCCTGATGGCGGCGATGCGGGCCCGCGGCTCGCACGTGGCGCCGTTCAAGGTCGGCCCCGACTACATCGACCCGTCCTACCACCGGCTGGCCGCCGGCCGGGTTGGCCGCAACCTCGATCCCTACCTGTCCGGAGCGGAGCGGATCGTCCCGCTCTGCCTGCACGGTTCGACCGGCGCCGACCTCGCGGTCGTCGAGGGTGTGATGGGTCTCTTCGACGGCCGGCGTGGCACCGACGAGGCCTCGACCGCCCACGTCGCGGTCCTGCTCGGGGCGCCGGTGATCCTCGTGGTCGACGCCCGTTCGATGTCCCGATCGGTGGCGGCGCTGGTGCACGGCTTCGTCTCGTACGATCCCCGCGTACGGGTCGCCGGCGTCATCCTCAACATGGTCGGCAGCGACTCCCACGAGCGGATGCTGCGGGAATCCCTTGCCCCGCAGGCGATCCCGGTCCTCGGCGTCATCCGCCGGCACCCTGACCTGGTCACGCCCAGCCGTCACCTCGGCCTCGTACCAGTGGCAGAGCGGACAGAGGCTGCCCTCGCGACAGTTGCGGCAGCCCAGCACGTTGTCGCCCGTTCCGTGGACCTGGACGCCATCGCCGAGCTGGCCCGGAGCGCGGACCCGGTCCACGGCGAGTCCTGGCACCCTGACGTCGCCGGCGACGACGGACGGGGGCTCATCGTTGCCGTTGCGCGCGGCGAGGCATTCAGCTTCGAGTACGCCGAGCACGCCGAGATCCTCGAGGCGGCCGGCGCCCGGGTCGTGGGCTTCGACCCGGTCAACGACACGGCGCTGCCAGCCGGGACCGACGTCCTGATGGTCGGCGGTGGTTTCCCCGAGGAGCACGTGACGGCACTGGCCGGCAACCCGGCCATGCTCCAGGCCGTACGCGACTTCAGTGGGGTGGTCTACGCGGAGTGCGCCGGTCTGCTCTACCTCGCGCGTACCCTCGACGGCGTGCCCATGACCGGCCGCCTGGCGACCGACGCCGCGATGACGACCCGGCTGAGCCTCGGCTACCGCGAGGCGGTCGGGGCTGCCGGGCCGCTGGCCGGTGTCGCCGTACGGGGACACGAGTTCCACCGCACCCAGTGCCTGCCGGAGGCCGGTGGCCAGCCGGCGTTCCTCGTCGACGGCCGACCGGCCGGGTTCGCCGAGGAGCGGCTCGTCGCGTCCTACCTGCACCTGCACTGGACCGGGCTGCCGGAGGTGCCGGCCGCCCTGCTGCAGGCCGCGAGGACGGTGGCGGCATGAGGCTGGTCGGTGTCGGCGTGGGGCCCGGTGACCCGGAGCTGGTCACGGTCAAGGCGGTCCGCGAGCTGCGTGAGGCCGCTGTGGTGTTCGTGCCCGTGACCGACACCGGTGAGGTCGGCCGGGCCGAGGCGACCGTGCTGGCCTACGTCGACGAGGCCAGGGTGCGCCGGCTGCGGTTCGCGATCCACGACGACGACGCGCGCAGACATGCGTGGGACCAGGCGGGCGCCGAGGTGGCCGCGGCGCTGGAGCAGGGTGACGCGGCGTTCGCCACCATCGGTGACCCGAACATCTACAGTACGTTCACCTACCTCGCGGCCACCGTGTGCGACCTGCTTCCCGGCGTCGAGATCTCTACAGTGCCTGGTATCACGGCAATGCAGGACCTCGCCGCTCGCAGCGGCACCGTGCTCGTCGAGGGCACCGAGACACTCGCGCTGCTGCCCTTCACCGCCGGGGCGGCCGCCCTGGCGCACGCGCTCGACACGTTCGACACCGTCGTCGCCTACAAGGGCGGCCGCCGGTTCGAGGCCGTCATCGACGTCGTGCGCAGGGCCGGCCGGATCGACGAGGCGGTGTACGGGGCCCGGCTCGGTCTCGACGGCGAGGAGGTGCTCGGCGCGGCCGAGCACACCGGACCGGCGCACTACCTGTCCACCTTGCTGGTGCCGGCCAAGCGCACCGGCAGGGGAGGCCGGCTGTGACCGGCCGGCTTGCCCAGGGGCGGGTGGTGTTCGTGGGGGCCGGCCCCGGTGCCGCCGACCTCATCACCGTGCGCGGTGCCCGGGTCATCGCGCGGGCCGACATCGTCATCTGGGCCCGGAGCCTCGTGCACGAGGACGTCCTGGCCGAGGTCAAGCTGGGCGCCGAGATCGTCGACTCCGCACTCCACCCGCTCGAAGGCATCCTGCCCTTCTACCAGCGGGCGGCCGACGAAGGCCTGCTGGTCGCGCGGGTGCACTCGGGGGACCCGGCGCTGTGGGGCGGGGTCATCGAGCAGATCGAGCGCTGCCGGGCGATGGGGCTCGAGACCGAGGTCGTACCAGGCGTTTCCGCCTTCACCGCGGTCGCCGCGATCGAGCAGCTCGAGCTGACCGTCCCCGAGGTCGCCCAGTCGGTCATCCTCACCCGGCTCGAGGGCGGCAAGACGCCGATGCCGCCTCGGGAGCAGGTGCGCGAGTTCGCCCGGCACGGCACGACGATGGCCTTGTTCCTGTCGGCCGCCCGCGGTAGGCAGCTGCAGGAAGAGCTGCTCGCCGGGGGTTACGACGGCCAGACGCCGTGCGTGGTGGCCTATCAGGCCACCTGGCCGGACGAGCTGGTCGTCCGCTGCGCGCTGGCCGACCTCGGGGCCACCCTCAAGGAGCACAAGCTCTACAAGCACACCCTCGTCCTGGTCGGGCCGGCCTTGCGGGGGGCCCAGGGGACCCGCTCGCACCTCTACCATCCCGGCCACTTCCACGAGCACCGGCGGGCGGATCCGCTGGCCCGTCAGGAGCTCCGGGCCTCCCGGGCGGCCAAAGGATGACCACCCCC
>JAWWOL010000122.1:0-12846 GCA_033851695.1 Frankiales bacterium | reverse complement strand
CTGGGGGTGGGTGCGCACTTCGCCAACGTCCTGCCCGACCTGGCCGACGACGCGACGACCGGCGTGGTCGGCCTGCCGCACCGCCTCGGCCGTACGGGATCGGCGTTCACCGCGGCCGGCCTGCTGCTCGCCGCCACGGTCACCCTGGCTCTGGGACCCTCCCACGGGTCGCTTGCTGTCACCGTGGGAGGCCTCGCCCTCGCCGTCCTGATGGTCACCGCCGGCTCGGCGGCAGTGCTGCGCGGCGGGGCCGAGGCAGCCACCGCGATGTTCCGGATGGCGATGGGGCTGGCCCTTCTCGACGTGACCCTGCTGTTGGTGCGGGGTGGCGGCCTGCGCTGAGCCGAAGGTCGCTACGCTGACCCTGTTCGCGCACCCGTACCGCAAGGAGAGACCGTGAGCCGGACCGCCCGCAGCCGCTCGGCGATGCCCGCCGTCCTGGCCTCCGTGCTCGTGGGCACCGTCCCGCTGGTCAGCGCCTGTGGTGCCGGCCAGAACGCGCCGACCCGGCTCGAGTACTCCGTCGCGGACGGCGTGCAGGCGAACGCCGGCAACGTGGTCCTGCGCAACCTGCAGCTCGTCGCCGATGTCGGCGACACGCAGGGCGGCGCGACCGAGCTCGACCTCACGGGCCTGGTCGCCAACAACTCCGGCACCGCTGACACGCTGCAGAGCGTGACCGCCGCAGACGGCACAAGCGCGACGAAGCCGTTCACCACCGTGACCCCCTCGGCCGGGCCGGCCTCGGCTTCCACTGCGCCCTCAGCCTCTGCCGTCCCATCCGCCTCGGCTGCGGCCTCCGGCTCAGCCGGCGCCGCGCCGTCGACCACCCTCGCACCTGGGGCCACGCTCCTGCTGGGCAGTGACGGCCTCGACCTCCAGGTGAGTGGCCTCAAGACCGCCGTCCTTCCCGGCAGCCTGGTCAGCCTCTCCTTCTCGTTCAAGAACTCGGGCAGTGTCACGGTGGCCGTGCCGGTCTACAGCCTGAACTCCCGCAGCAACCCGGAGCCGACGCCTTCCATCAGCTTCCCCGCGCCCGACGTGCCGGACATCTTCAACCCGCAGCCCTACGACAACGCGGCCGGGCCGTCGTCCTGACCGGTTCTGTCCGGCACGGCGACTAGCCTGCGGGCTATGGCAAAGACGGCAACCAAGGACCGGCCGGCGTTCTCCTGCGCCGAGTGCGGCCTGGGTGTGCCCAAGTGGGTCGGCCGCTGCCCCGAGTGCCAGGCGTGGGGCACCATCGACGAGGTCGGTGCCGCCAAGCTCCGTACGGTGTCCGCCGGCCCGGTCTCCGCGCCCGCGCGGCCGATCGGCGAGGTCGACATCGAAGCGGCACGGGCCAGGCCGAGCGGGGTCGGCGAGCTCGACCGGGTGCTCGGCGGCGGGCTGGTGCCCGGCGCGGTGATCCTCGTCGCCGGCGAGCCCGGGGTGGGCAAGTCGACGTTGCTGCTCGAGGTCGCCGCGTCCTGCGCCTCTCCCGGGTCGCGCTCCCTGGTGGTGACCGGCGAGGAGTCCGCGGCCCAGGTACGGCTACGGGCCGGACGCACCGGGGCGTTGGACGACAACCTCTACCTCGCCGCCGAGACGGACCTCGCTGCCGTGCTCACCCACATCGACGCGGTGGCGCCGTCGCTGCTGATCGTCGACTCGGTGCAAACCATCAGCTGCTCCGACATCGACGGCGCCGCAGGCGGTGTCACCCAGGTGCGCCAGGTCGCAGCTGCGCTCATCGCCGTCGCCAAGGAGCGCGGCATCGCCACCGTCCTGGTCGGGCACGTGACCAAGGACGGCTCGATCGCCGGGCCGAGGGTGCTCGAGCACCTGGTCGACGTCGTGCTGTCCTTCGAGGGTGAGCGGCACACGTCGCTGCGGCTGGTCCGCGCGGTCAAGAACCGGTTCGGCGCCACCGACGAGGTCGGCTGCTTCGAGCTCACCGACGGCGGCATCCGCGAGCTGACAGACCCGTCGGGGCTGTTCCTGTCGCGACACGCCGAGCCGGTTGCCGGCACCTGCATCACCGTTGCGGTCGAGGGCCGCCGGCCGCTCGTCGCCGAGGTGCAGTCACTGGTCAGCTCGACCAAGATGCCCTCGCCTCGCCGGGCGGTCTCCGGCCTGGACAGCGCGCGGCTGGCAATGGTGCTTGCCGTGCTGGACCGCCGGGTCGCTGTCAAGGTCTCCGAGGCCGACGTCTACGCGGCGACCGTCGGTGGCGTCCGGCTGTCCGAGCCGGCCGCGGACCTTGCCATCGCGCTGGCCGTGGCCAGCGCCTCGCGGGACAAGCCGTTGCCGTCCGGGCTGGTCGCGGTCGGCGAGGTGGGCCTGGCCGGTGAGGTGCGCCCGGTCTCGGCGGTGGCGCGCCGGCTGGCCGAGGCCGGGCGCCTCGGCTTCGGCCGGGCCCTCGTTCCTGTCGGGTCCGGACCCGGCCCCGCGGGCATGACCGTGACCGAGGTGCCCGACCTAGGCTCGGCACTCCGCGCGGCAGGGCTGGCCTGAGGACCACGCAAACGCAGCGGCCACCGCTAGACTGCGCGTGACAACATCTGCATTCGGGGAACGAGGGTTGCGTGGCAACGACGGACGACCAACTGCGGTCGACCCTCGCCGCGGTCGCCCCTGGCACCCCTCTGCGAGACGGTCTCGAGCGCATCCTCCGTGGCAACACCGGTGGGCTGATCGTCCTGGGCTACGACCGCGGCGTCGAAGCGCTGTGCACCGGCGGCTTCCGGCTCGACGTCGAGTTCTCCCCGACCCGGCTGCGCGAGCTGGCCAAGATGGACGGCGCCATCGTGGTCGGCGACGACCTGCTGCGCATCGTCCGGGCCGCCGTCCACCTGGTGCCCGACCCGACGATCCCCACCGAGGAGTCCGGCACCCGGCACCGCACGGCAGAGCGGGTTGCCCGGCAGACCGGCTATCCGGTCATCTCGGTCAGCCAGTCGATGCGGATCATCGTGCTCTACGTCGATGGCAGGCGCTACGTCGTCGACGACTCGGCCGCGATCCTGTCCCGCGCCAACCAGGCGCTCGCGACGCTCGAGCGCTACAAGCTGCGCCTCGACGAGGTGGCCGGCACGTTGTCGGCGCTGGAGATCGAGGACCTGGTCACCGTACGTGATGCCATGGCGGTGACCCAGCGCCTTGAGATGGTCCGCCGGATCGCCCGGGAGATCGAGGGCTACGTCGTCGAGCTGGGCACCGACGGCCGGCTCCTCGCGCTCCAGCTCGACGAGCTGATGGCCGGCGTCGAGGCCGAGCGCGAGCTGGTCATCCGCGACTACGTGCCGCAGGGTGGCCGCCGCACCCGTACGACGGAGGACGTCCTGCCCGACCTCGACGGCCTGTCCGCGACCGAGCTGCTCGAGCTGCCCGCGATCGCCAAGGTGGTCGGCTTCCCGTCCAACGGCGACGCGATGGACGCTCCGGTCAGCCCGCGCGGCTACCGGTTGCTGGCCAAGGTGCCGCGGCTGCCGCGCACCGTGGTCGACCGGCTGGTCGAGCATTTCGGCTCGCTGCAGAAGCTGCTGGCCGCTGGCATCGACGACCTGCAGGCGGTCGAAGGCGTGGGCGAGACCCGCGCCCGCGGCGTACGCGAGGGCCTGTCGCGGCTGGCCGAGTCCTCGATCCTCGAGCGCTACGTCTGACGGACAGACACCGACCCCGGGCTCTGCGGGAGGCCCGGGGTCGGCGTGCTCAGTGTTGTGCGTCAGTGGTTGTGCGTCAGTGCTTGTGCGTCAGTGGTTGTGGTTGTGGCCGACCGGGTGCTTGTCGGCACTGTTGAAGACGAACGCCAGGCTCGGGGCGAAGACGCCGCCGGTGGTCGTGCCGAGGACGACGGCCCTGGCGCCTGCGGCGACGCTGGTCAGCGCGCCGCCCGCGTTGCCGTTGACGACCAGGGGGGTGCCGGCCAGGTCGACCGTCGTGGTCTTCCCGTCATCTTTCAACGTGACCTGGCTGCCGGTGACCACGGAGATCTTGCCGGCGAGCACCGTCGGGGCGACGGTGAACGCGTAGACCGAGGCGGCGAGAACGGCGTCGTGGTCGCCCTCGCCGAGGATGACCACGGTCTGGCCGACGGCCAGCGTGCCCGCAGCGCCGTCGACCGTGACCGTCGCCTTGGAGACGTCGACGGCGAAGCCGTGCAGGCCGTTGTCGTTCTCGGCCTGGTCGTCGCTGGCTTCTGCGCCCTTCGAGACCTTGATCAGGGTGCCGTTGACCGCCGTGACCTTGCCGAGGAAGACGTGCGCAGCCTGGGCGTGCTGGACCGCGTGCGTCACGGTGAACACCTGGGCGTCGGCGGGGCCGGTCTCCGTACCCGTCAGCTCGACCTGGTCACCGACGATCAGGCCGGCCGTGGTCGGCGCCTTGTGCCCCTTGCCCACCTTCTTGAACGCGCCTGGCGCCACCGTCACCGTGATCGACACGTTGTGCCGGACGCCCTGGTGCTGCACCTGCACCGTGCGTGCGAGCACGACAGCGGTGCTGCCGCTCGCGGAGACGACGGTGCCGTGGGCGTTGAAGTGGACAACCTTGACGTGCTTGGGCTTGGCGACATGGCCGGCAGCGAGGGCGCTTGCCGGGGTGGCCGCGAGCAGCAGCAGCGAGCTGGCGCCGGCGAGGGCCACCAGGGCGGGGCGGGGTGTGACGGACATGGTTCCTCCGTTGGGCGTTCGGCCACGGTTCGCGGCCGCTCAGGGCTGCTATCGACGTGGCCGTGCGCAGGGTTACGCGACCGATGTGCCCGCCGGCGGCAGAAAGTCCGCCGGGAAGTTCGGGACGCCGCCTGTGCGTGCCGATGTAGGTTTCCGGCGGGCGGTCCGCCGCGGTGCTACGTGAGTGATGGCGGAGGTGACCAATGCCGGAGTCCCCACTCGACTCGGTGCTGGACTCCGCCGCCGCCGGCGAGCCCTGGGCCCTGCGCCGGCTGTACGACGAGCTGGCGCCCGCCGTCTTCGGTTACCTGCGGGCGCGGGGCGCCCAGGAGCCGGAGGACCTCACCAGCGAGGTCTTCCTCGCCGTCTTCACCCGCCTGGAGACCGTCTCCGGCGGAGCCGCCGGTCTGCGTACGCTGCTGTTCTCGGTAGCGCACGCGCGCCTCGTGGACGACCTGCGGCGACGGGCCCGGCGCGAGGAACCGGTCGCGTTCGACGCCCAGGCCGACCGGCGGACGACGGCCTCCGCCGAGGATGAGGCGTTGCGGGCGCAGAGCCTCGAAGCGGTCCGCGAAGTCATCGGCCAGCTCCCGGACGACCAGCGCGACGTGCTGCTGATGCGGCTGGTGGCCGACCTGACGGTGGACCAGGTGGCCGAGGTCATGGGCAGGACCAGTGGCGCCGTGAAACAGCTGCAGCGGCGAGGGCTGGTGACGCTCAAGGCGCGACTCTCCTCGGGCGTACCCCTATGAGCTCCTACGACGATGACCGGGACGACATGACGCCGCCCCCAGCCGACGAGCTCGACGACCTCCGGGTCGAGGCGCTCCTGCGCGGAACCACCGTGAGCGACGAGCCGAGGCTCTCCGCCGTGCTTGCGCAGGCGCGGTCGGTCGGCGCGGGCCCGGCTCCGCTGCCTTCGCCGGCCCTCGCTGCGCTGCTCTCCGGCGGGGCCGTGGCCCCGGTCTCGACGAGCGCCGACCCGCGCTGGCGCCGACGGCTCGCAACCGTGGGCCTGGTGTCGTTCGGTTCGAGCGCCGCGCTGGTCGGCGCCGCGGCGGCGAACGTGCTGCCGGCGGCGGCCCAGACCGTCGTCGCCCGGGTGGTCAACCAGGTCACCCCGCTCACGTTGCCCGGCACCCACCCGCTCCCGCACCAGGTCCCGCAGGTCGTACGGCCGGCGGCCCCGTCGCCGCACGTCGAGCCCGCCGGGCCCACGGCAGCGCCGACGCCGATTCGCACCCCGGAGGCCCCGGTCAGCAGTGGCAGCCCGGCGCCGCAACCACGGCACACACCGGCTCAGGTCGGCCGGCCGACCGGTCTGCCCAGCAAGGCAACCGGCAAGGGCGACGAGTCCGGCAAGCCCTCCCCCAAGCCCGCCGCAAAGACCGACCAGACGAAGAAGGACAAGTCGAAAGGGCGATCCCACGCCCCCAGCCGGTCCGCCCCGGCGCCCTCACCGGACAAGTCCCATGCCAAGGGGAAAAAGCAGAAGTAGGCCGCTCAGGCCGGTACGAGGGAGTAGATCTGCCGCAGGTCGACCATGAACACCTGGCCGTTCGCGCCGTGCAGGACATCCACCACGTAGGACGGCAGCGAGCCGAGCGGGGCGGCCACGGAGTTCTTGCGCAGCTCCCCTTCGTCGAGGACCGACACCACGCGGTCGACGACGACGCCGACGGCGTCGAAGGCGGCCGTCGCCTCGAGGACGAGCACGTCGCCCACCCGCGGCGAGCCGTCGGCCGGGAGCGGCCGGCCGTCGAGGACCGGGAGCGGGAAACCGCGCACCTCGAGCACCCCGACCAGCGGCGCCGTCATGCCGGGCAGCTCCTCGAGTCCTTCGAGCCGGACGATCTCCCGTACGCAGGGCAGCGCAGCGGCGTAGACCCGCTCGCCCAGCCGGAACGTCACGTATCCGCCGTCCATCATCGGCCTCCCTGCACAGCGTCTCTGACCCGTTGCTCCGACGAACCGGCCAACGACCGGCACAGCACGACCAGCTCGGCGATCGACCGGCCGCCGAGCTCGGCGGCGACGGCGTCACCGGCCCGGCGGCCGAGGGTCTCCGCCGCGGCACGGTAGGAGGCTGCGGCCGCAGCACTCTCGCCGAGCCGGGCCAGTGCCCCGGCGAGCAGGAAGTGGGCAAACCCCGCGTTCGAGTCGAGGTAGACCGCCTTGCGCAGGCTGTCCAGCGCGTCGCGGTCGCGGCCCTGGTTGCACAACGCCATCCCGCGCAGGTAGTGCGCCTCCGCCAGCAACGGCTCCCGTGCAGCCAAGGACTCGGCCATCTCGGCGGCGAGCAGGTAGCGGCCGGCCGCGAGCTCCTGGTGCACCAGCTGCAGGCTCGGTAGGTAGTCCACGACCGGCGCGGCCGGCGCCGGCGCAGGAGCCGGTTCCCGTACGGGGAGCTGCAGGCGGGAGAGCAGGCTGGCCGAGGAGACAGGGGCCGGTCGGGCGGGGGGCGGCTGTACGGGCACCTCGACCCGCTCCGGCCCGGCGCCGTTGCGCCAGCCGAAGGCCTTGAGGGAGCCGAGGCCGATCTTGCGCTCGGGCTTCGGCGGGTCGACCCGGCGGTAGACGAACGCGTCCCCGAGGGTCACCAGCAGGAACGCGTCGGTGATCTGCCAGAGGGTCTCGGCGTGACCGAGGAACAGGTAGCCGCCGTCGGCCAGCGAGTGGTGGAAGCGTTCCATCAGCCCGCGGGTGGTCTCGCGGTTGAAGTAGATGGTCACGTTGCGGCACAGCACCAGGTCGATCTCGCGGCTCAGGAACGGAGACGGGTCGGTGACCAGGTTGTGGTGCCGGAAGGTGACGAGGGACCGGACCTCCGGCTTGACCACGTAGTCGCCGTGCTCGTAGTCGAAGAACCGGCCGACCCGCTCGGCGTCGGCGAGCTGCACCGACCGCTGCCCGTACCGGCCCCTGCGCGCCGCCGCCAGCGCCCGCTGCGAGACGTCGGTGGCGATGATGCGGATGTCCCAGTCGCGGTGGTCGGGAATCAGCTCGATCAACAGCATGGCGACGGTGTACGGCTCCTCGCCGGTCGAGCAGCCGGCGCTCCAGATCACCAGCCGCTTGCTCTCCGCGTTGGCCCGCACCAGCTCGGGCAGCACCTGCCGGCCCAGCGCCCGGATCTGCGGCGGGTTGCGGAAGAAGTACGTCTCAGGGATGGTCACCTCGTCGAGCAGCTGCTGCCGCTCCTCAGCGCCTTCCGGGCTCATCACGTGGTCGAGGTAGGCCGTGACCTCGCTGAACCGGGTATGGGGCAGCCGCTCGCCGAGGGCGTACCCCAGCGAGTCGCGGCGGGTCTCGTCGAAGACCAGCCCGGCGACGTCATGCAGGAACCGGGTCAGCCGGGCGAAGTCGGCGTCGGAGAAGTCGAGCTTCATCGGGCCACCCGCGCGGCCGGGGTGTCGACGAGCGTCAGCAGCAGCGATGCGATCTGGGCCAGCGGCCGCTCGTGCTCGACGGCGCCGAGGGCCTTGGCGGCGCCCGGCATCCCGTACACCGCACTGCTCGCCTCGTCCTGCCCGACGGTGACCGAGCCGCAGTCGCGCATCTCCTTGAGCCCCGCGGCCCCGTCGCGGCCCATCCCGGTGAGGATGACCCCGATCGCGGCCGGGCCGACGTGGTGGGCGACCGACATGAACGTCGGGTCGATGCCCGGGATGTGGAACTGCGAGGGCGGCGGCACCTCGCAGGTCACCCGCAGCCGCTCGTGGACGATCAGGTTGAGGCCGCCGGGGGCGAGCGTGACCGTGCCGGGCTGCAGCCGCTTGCCGCCCTCGCCGACGCCGACGGGCAGCGCGCACTGGCTGTCCAGCCACTGGGCCAGGCCCTCGAGGAAGCCGTCCGCCATGTGCTGGACGATCAGGACGGCCTGGGTCATGGTCTCGGGCAGCGCGCTGAGCAGGGTCGCCAGCGCCTGCGGACCCCCGGTCGAGACGCCGATGGCGATCAGGTCGATCGGGGGGTGGCCGGTCGCGACCGTACGCGCGGCAGGGGCCCGCGGGACCACAGGTTCCTCGACCGGCGGGGCGGCCGGGAGGGCGGAGCCGGACAGCGTGGTCGCCTTGAGCCGGCCACGCGGGTGCGTGATGACCCGGACCCGGCTGGCCACCCGCAGCCGGCGGCGCAACGCCTCGGCGTAGCTGTCCAGATCCTCGGACTCGCGCGGCGACGGCTTGGCGACGATGTCGACGGCCCCGGCGGCCAGGGCCGCCAGCCCGTTGGCGTTGTCCGGTCCGGCGACGAAGGCGGAGTAGACGACGATCGGCGTCGGCTGGGTCGCCATGATCCGCTCGATCGCCTCGATGCCGTTCATGACCGGCAGGTCGAGGTCCATCAGGACGACCACCGGGTGCAGCCGCTCGACGAGGGCGACCGCCTCCTTGCCGGTACGGGCCTCGCCGATCACCGTGAGCTCGGGGTCGGCGTCGATCATCGCGCGCAGGAACCGGCGTTGCACCGGCGAGTCGTCCACGACGACGACTCCCAGCCCGACCACCGAGGGGGTGGAGGGCACCGTGCTTCCGATCACCCTGCTCCTCCGGACGGCCTGAGCCGCCGGCACGGGCCGGCAGCGAGCGCGCACCCGAGGACGCGCGCTTCTCCCCGGTGGTGTCGACCGGGGTGGGCCTCTGCTTGAGCGCCGTCAGGCCAGCCGGAAGACCACCGGGCTGCTGATCAGGGCACCGAGGTGGGCGACGACCTTGTACGTGCCCGGGCGGGCCGCCGTCCCGGCCGCGGCGCAGCCGGCGGCCGACGAACGCTGCCGGGTCCAGGTGTGGGCGTACCCGACCACGTCCTTGGGCTTGAAGGTCGCGACGTTCGGCGCGGTCTTGGTGCAGTCGGCGGAGGACCAGATCCGGTCGGTCCCCGACGTCACCTGGAACCCGCGGTTGGCGGTGCCGACGTCGAGCCGGCAGGCGGTGCTGCCGATGTTGGAGACGGTCAGGACGAAGTGCGGGTTGACCCCCGCCGGATACAGCGTGTGGTCGGCGGTCAGGGTGATCTTGATTGCCGAGGTCGCGCACAGGGGCGTCGCCGGCGGCGTGGTCGTGGTCGGCGCTGCTGAGGTCACCGTGGGCTTCGTGGCCACGACCGGCGCGGCCGTGGTCACCACGGGGGCAGGCGCCTGCGACGTGGTCGTCGGGGTCACAGTCGTCGTCGGCTTCCTGGGTTGTGCGGCGTTGGCTCCGCCGCTCGTGCCGCCGAACCAGCTCCAGGCGAGCCAGAGCACCAGGACGGCGAGCAGGCCGGCCAACGCCCGCCGCCGCCAGTAGACCTCCGGCGGCAGCGATCCGACCGGGTTGAGCAGCGGGTTGCTGTCCATGGCGCCGATGCTAGGCCGGACCTCGGCCGCATCCAGGAAGCCGCGCCGTGCGACGATCAGCGAGATGAAGGCACTTGTCGACCCGCTGGAGCTGGTGGTCCGCCGCTGGTACGCCACGCAGGCGCGCGACCTGCCCTGGCGGCAGCCGGGGACAACCGCCTGGGCGGTGCTGGTCAGCGAGTTCATGCTGCAGCAGACCCCCGTGGCGCGGGTCCAGCCGGTGTACGAGGCGTGGCTGCGCCGCTGGCCGACGGCTGCCGCACTGGCGGACGATGCACCCGGCGAGGCCGTACGGGAATGGGGGCGGCTCGGCTATCCCCGGCGGGCGCTGCGGCTGCACGCCGCGGCGGTCGCCATCGACACGCTGCACGGGGGTGAGGTGCCGTCCGCGTTGCCGGACCTGCTGGCCCTGCCGGGCGTCGGCGCGTACACCGCCAGGGCGGTCGCGGCCTTCGCACACCGGCAGCGGCACGCGGTCCTGGACACCAACGTGCGCCGGGTGCTCACGCGCTGCAGCTCCGGGGTCGCCGATGCTGGTCCGTCCGTCACCTCTGCCGAGTGGGCACTCGCCGAGTCGCTGCTGCCGGACGACGCCGACACCGCGGCCACCTACTCGGTGGCCGTCATGGAGCTCGGCGCACTGGTCTGTACCGCCAGGACCCCGGCCTGTACGGCCTGCCCGCTCGCGGCCCGCTGCGCATGGCGGGCGGCCGGGTGCCCTCCGCTGGACCGGCCGGCGCGGAAGCCGCAGTCCTACGCCGGCACCGATCGGCAGGTGCGGGGACGGCTGCTCGCGGTGCTCCGGGATGCCGAGGGTCCCGTACCTTCCGAGGCGTTGACCGCTGTGTGGGCCGACGACGTCCAGCGGGAGCGCTCGCTGGCCGGCCTGCTCGAGGACGGCCTGGTCGAGCGCAGCGGCGAGTCCTTCGCCCTGCCGGGGCTCTGACCTCTCAGCGGCCGCTGATTAGCTCAGGCAACCGTGGGCGCCGATGGGGGTCTATCCGGCGAGGTTTCCCGGTGAGAGGAACGGACCGTGCAATCGGTGAGAACGGGGGTCCGATCCTCGACCGGCGCAACCCCGCAACCGCGAAGCCCGGACGCGCAACGGTCCCCGTACTCCGGGGAGTACGGGGACCGTGGTGACCTGCGGGACTACTCCGGCGGCTCGACCGTCGGCGGGGCGGTGGACGGGGCAGGGCCCGCCGTCTCGACCCAGCCGTCGACGGCGATGGCTGCCTCGACCGGCGGCACGTCGGGAACGGCGGAGGGCTGAGCCTCGCCGCGGAACGTGAAGACCTTGCGGCCGTCGTCGCCGTCGGCGGTGTCCACGACCACGATCTGGCCGGGGCGGAGCTCTCCGAACAGGATCTTCTCGGAGAGCGCGTCCTCGATCTCGCGCTGGATGGTGCGACGCAGCGGCCGCGCACCCAACGACGAGTCGTAGCCGCGCTCGGCCAGCAGCTCCTTGGCGTTGCGGGTCAGCTCGAGACCCATGTCCTTGTTCTTCATCTGGGTGTCGACCCGGTTGAGCATGAGGTCGACGATCTGGATGATGTCGTCGGTCGACAGCTGGTGGAACACGATCGTGTCGTCGACGCGGTTGAGGAACTCGGGCCGGAAGTGCTGCTTGAGCTCGTCCTGGACCTTGGCCTTCATCCGGTCGTAGTCCACCGTGCCACCACCGGTCGAGAACCCGATGCCGGGCCCCTTGGCGATGTCACGGGTGCCGAGGTTGGTGGTCATGATGATCACCGTGTTCTTGAAGTCGACCGCCCGACCCTGAGAGTCGGTGAGCCGGCCGTCCTCGAGCACCTGCAGCAGCGTGTTGAAGACGTCGGGGTGGGCCTTCTCGACCTCGTCGAAGAGCACCACGGAGAACGGCTTGCGGCGCACCCGCTCGGTGAGCTGCCCGCCCTCCTCGTAGCCGACGTAGCCGGGCGGGGACCCGACCAGCCGCGAGACCGTGTGCTTCTCCATGAACTCGCTCATGTCGAGCTGGATCAGCGCCTCTTCGTCGCCGAACAGGAAGTCGGCCAGCGTCTTGGACAGCTCGGTCTTACCGACACCGGACGGACCGGCGAAGATGAACGAGCCACCGGGACGCTTGGGGTCCTTGAGACCGGCCCGGGTGCGGCGGATCGCCTGGGAGACCGCCTTGACGGCGTCCTCCTGGCCGATGATCCGCTTGTGCAGCTCGTCCTCCATGCGGAGCAGACGTGCGGTCTCCTCCTCGGTGAGCTTGAACACCGGGATGCCGGTCCAGGTCGCGAGGACCTCGGCGATCTCCTCGTCGGTGACCTCGGCCACGACGTCCATGTCGCCGGCCTTCCACTCCTTCTCGCGCTGAGCCTTCTCGGCCAGCAGCTGCTTCTCCTTGTCGCGGAGGTTGGCAGCCTTCTCGAAGTCCTGGGCGTCGATCGCCGACTCCTTGTCGCGGCGCACCTGGGCGATCCGCTCGTCGTACTCGCGCAGGTCCGGCGGCGCGGTCATCCGGCGGATGCGCATCCGCGAGCCGGCCTCGTCGATCAGGTCGATCGCCTTGTCCGGCAGGAAACGGTCGCTGATGTAGCGGTCCGCCAGGGTGGCGGCGGCGACCAGCGCGGCATCGGTGATCGAGACCCGGTGGTGCGCCTCGTAGCGGTCGCGCAGGCCCTTGAGGATCTCGATGGTGTGCGCCAGCGACGGCTCGCCGACCTGGATCGGCTGGAACCGGCGCTCGAGCGCGGCGTCCTTCTCGAGGTGCTTGCGGTATTCGTCGAGGGTCGTCGCCCCGATGGTCTGGAGCTCGCCGCGCGCCAGCATCGGCTTGAGGATGGAGGCCGCGTCGATCGCGCCCTCAGCGGCACCGGCACCGACGAG
>JAWWOL010000007.1:0-39398 GCA_033851695.1 Frankiales bacterium | reverse complement strand
GAGATCGCGCCTGGTGTCACGGCGATCCTGACCGCTGGGCACACGCCCGGCCACCAGAGCTTCGTGGTCGACCTCGATCCCTCGGTGGGTGGTGGCGGCTTCGTCTTCGCCTTCGACGCTGCCGACCTGCAGGAGAACATCGACGACGAGAAGCCGGTCGGCGGCACCATCGGCGTCCACCCCGAGGAGACCCTCGAACCACTCCTCCGGCTCAAGGCGATCGCCCGCGAGAAGGGCTACCGGATGGTCCCCGGCCACGACCCCCACGTCTGGCCCCTGCTGATCAAGGAGTTGACCTGATGAGCCTGTTGCCCCAGGCCGGCGGGTGGCGTCGCGACGGGATCGCCGTGGGCGACGGGCCGCTGCGCGAGACCGAGGACGTGATGTGGCTGCAGGTCGGCGACGACTACGCGGACCTGCGCCTGGGCCCCGAGAAGCGCTGGGCCTTCGCCGGGGTCACGACCGTCGTCGGCAGCAGGGTGACCTGGATCCACGTGGTCGAGACCTCGGGCGACAACTTCGAGGACACCGGCGAGATGGTGGCCTTCGCCGGTGGCTTCGCCGAGCGCGGCAACTTCCACGACGGGCGGCCCTACCTCGAGCTGTGGCGCGACCTCACCGACCCGGTCGAGCCGGCCCGGTCGGCAGTTGCTGACAACGGCAACGTACGGGTGGTCCGCGTCGGTGAGCGCGCGCTGTGGGTGACCCCGACCGGCGCCGCACGGCTGCTGCTGGTGGACGGGGCCTGGACCCTGGACGCTGTCGTCGACCGCCAGCCGCAAGGGGTCGAGGCGTTCCTGAGCTCCGGTCGCGACTGCCCCGCGCTGTTCCTCGAGGCGCTGCAGACCGCCTGACCCGGGCGCTAAGGTCGGTGCATGGCTGAGCGCTATCCGCCGATCGAGCCGTACGACAGCGGGATGCTCGACGTCGGCGACGGCAACCTCGTCTACTGGGAGACCTGCGGCAACCCGGACGGCAAGCCGGCAGTCGTCCTGCACGGTGGGCCCGGGTCCGGCTGCACCGAAGGAGCACGGCGCGACTTCGACCCAGCCGGCTACCGGATCGTGCTGTTCGACCAGCGCAACTGCGGCCGGAGCACCCCGCACGCCAGCGAGCCCTCGACCGAGCTCTCAGCCAACACGACCCAGCACCTGGTCGCCGACATCGAGCTGCTCCGGGAGCACCTGGGCATCGAGAAGTGGTTGGTACGAGGGACTTCCTGGGGTGCGACGCTCGCCCTCGCCTATGCCGAGGAGCACCGGGACAGGGTCAGCGAGATCATCCTCGTCGCCGTCACGAACACGACGCGAGCAGAGCTGGACTGGCTCTATCACGGCGTCGGGCGCTTCTTCCCTGCCGAGTGGGAACAGTTCCGGCTCGGCGTCCCCGACCCGTACCGGCACGGCAACCTGGTCGCGGCCTACCACCGCCTGCTGGAGAGCCCCGATGCCGCGGTGCGCGAGCAGGCCGCATTCGACTGGTGCACGTGGGAGGACTCGCTCGGCAAGCACGAGGACGGCTGGGTGCCCACGCCACGGTACGAGGACCTGCGCTGGCGGCAGGCCTTCGCCCGGATCGTGACGCACTACTTCGCCAACCACGGGTTCCTCGCCGAGGGCCAGCTGCTGGCCGACGTCGACCGGCTGCACGGCATTCCCGGCGTCCTCATCCACGGGCGGCTGGACCTGGGGTCCCCGCCGGACACCGCCTGGCGGCTGGCGCAGGCATGGCCGGACGCGGAGCTGCAGATCATCCCCGGCGGCCACGGCAGCGGCCCCTACTTCGAGCCGGCGATCATCGCGGCCGGCGACCGCTTCCGCCCCGGCCCGGGAGGAGTGCGTCCGCGGAGTGTCTGAGCTGCCCGCTCCCAGCGGGCAACGCAGACACGCGCCAGAGGGGAACCCCGAGGTCAGGTCGGCGGGGCGCCGACGTCACCGCGGGGCATAGTCCACCGACGTGAACGGCCAGTCGGCGGCGACCCAGGCCAGCACCGCGTCGTACAGCGGCTTGTCGAGGGAGGCGTGGTCGGCGCGCACCCACGACCGCGCGTCGAGGTCGAAGCCCGCCCGCTTCGGGGGGTAGAGGTAGACGCAGCCGATCACCTCGCCGGTCGAGGGATCGAGCACGGTGTACGTGAACCCGATCCGCTTGGCGAAGTCCTCCTCGTGCTCGGCGAGATCGGCTTCGTTCTGCTCCAGCGTGTAGTCGTCCACCGGCCAGTCGCGACCTTCGAAGCCAGGTGTCGCGTGGATGTGCTCCTGACTACCGTGCCAAGCCGCGAAGTCCCCGACGTTGAGCGCCACCCGCAGCTGCTCGAGGCGGAACCCCGGCCCGTCAAGAAAAAGCGGCACGTCGAAGTCGGCAGGCACGATCGGGGCAACGTCAGACATCGGGGTCTCCAGAGGGGATGGGCCAGGTGGTCGCGGACAGGTCGGGTGGGGCACATGATCCGACGCTCGAGGTGTGCAGACCCAGTCGTACCAGGGACTCTGCCAGGGAGACGGCCGCGGCGACACCGTCGATGACAGGCACGCCGACGGCCGCTGACACGAGGTCGTCGAGCCCCGCCATGCCGCCGCAGCCGAGCACCACCACCTCAGCGTGGTCCTCGACGACCGTGTGCCGGGCAGCCTCCACGATGGCCGCCGCAGACAAGCTCGGGTCGTCATCCAGCTCCCGGGTCGACAGCCCGACGGCGCGCACGGAGACGCACCGCGCCATCAGGCCGGCCAGCAGCAGCCGGTCCTCGACCTGCGCCACCGACCGCTGCAGGGTCGTCACCACCGAGAAGGTGCGGCCGAGCATCATCGCCACATGGGCTGCGCACTCGGCAATGTCGAGCACCGGTACGTCGAGCAGCTCCTGCAGGCCTTCCCGGCCGTGTTCCCCGAACCCGCCGACCACCACTGCCTCGAACGGCTCGGCGTAGGACCGCACCACGTCCATCATGCCCACCGCCGCCAGGAGGCTCTGCACGTTGCTGTCCACGCCGGCCGAGCCATAGGCCGGCGTCAGCCCGACGATCTCGGTCCCCGGCGCTGACTTCACCGAAGCGGCCGAGACCATCGCCTCCGTGGCTTCGACGGAGGTGTTGACGTTGACCAGCAGGATCCGCACCGTCAGCCCCGTCCCCTGCGCAGCAGCCGCCCGCGCGGCACGTCGTCGACCTCGCGCCCACCCAGCCACGTGCCCCGGACAGCCCCGGTCAGCCGCTGACCGTCGTACGGGGTCTGCCTGCGGCCGGGTTCGACGCTGACCGCGGCATCCGGAGCGAACACGACGAGGTCGGCGTCGGCACCGACCGCGATCCGCCCCTTGCCGGGGAGTCCGGCGAGGTCGGCCGGACCGGAGCAGCACCACCGTACGAGGTCGGTGAGCGTGTAGCCGCGACGGCGCATCGCCGACCAGGTCACCGGCAGCCGCAGATGTGCCGCAGCGACTCCGGGCGCCGCGTCGGCGAAGGAGGTGACCGGCTGCGCCGGCGAGCAGGGCGAGTGGTCGGAGACGATCAGCCCGAGAACGCCGTCCGCGAGACCGATCCACAGCCCGTCGGCGTCCGCGGCCCCGCGCACCGGCGGCGTCGTCTTGGCGACCACCGAGGTCAGGTAGTGCGGGCAGGTCTCCGCGGTCACCCGCAGTCCACGCGCCTGAGCCGCCGCCAGCACCTCCAACGAGGCCGCGGCGGACACATGGACGACGTGCGCCCAGCCGAGCGTCTCGGCAACCGCCTCGACCACCGCCGAGACGGCACACACCTCGGTCACCGGCGGCCGCGACGCCAGAAACCCTTGGTAGTCCACCGATCCCAAGTCCGCGACGGGTGTCTCGGCATGGACCAGCAGCGGCACACCGTACGGAAGCAACTCGGCGAGTGCGGTCCGCAGCTGGGCGGCGTCCACCGGTGGGAACGCCTCGAGCCCCGGCGAGACCATGAACGCCTTGAACCCCAGGACACCGGCGTCGACGAGCGACCCCAGCGAGCCGAGGTTGCCAGGGACCACGCCGCCCCACAGCCCGACATCGGTGAAGACGCTGCCCTCCATCGCCGACCGCTTGGCGGCCAGCGAGGCCAGGTCGACCGTCACCGGCTCGCTGTCCACCGGCATGTCCACCAACGTGGTCACCCCTGCGCGGACGGCCTCCACGGTCGCCGACGGCAGGTCCTCCCAGTCACCGTGCCCTGGGTTCTGCAGGTGCACGTGGCTGTCCACCAGCCCCGGCAGCAGCACCTCGTCGTCACCGAGGCGCACCGTACGACGTGCGGTCGGCAGGTCGTCGAAGGACGTGACCGCGACGACCCGCCTGTCCGCGACCGCAACGCAGGCGGGTCGGACCCCGCCTCTCAGCACGACCCGCCGGCCGACGAAAACCGTGTCGCAGCTGGGCATCTCAGCGTCCCAGCAGCAGCGCGTCCAACAGCGCTCGGGCATCCTCGCCCGCAACCGCCACACCCGCTGCCACGCCCGCCAAGGGACGGGCAGCCGCCAGCAGCTGCGCCACCGCAGGCGACAGCGGAGACAGCAGATCCATCAGCTGACCGGCGGGCAGCGCATTGAACCAGCGCAGCCCCATGGCGAGCCGGCCCTGCGCCGTCAGCGCACCCATCACCCGTACCCTGGCCATCCCGCCGTCCGGATAGACGTCGAGCCTCACGTGCGTGGCGGCCCGGCCGTCGACCCGGAAACGGTGTCGCGTGTCGGGCTGCAGCGCCACGCGCTCCACCAGGGGTTCCCAGGCGAGCTGGGTCTCGTCGGGATCGCCTGGGTGGTGGCAGAACCAGACCTCCGCCTGCGCGGAGGCGTTGTACACGAAGTGGGTCGTGTCGAGCTCGACGAGCTGCGGCACGCCGCCACCCCCGAGCTTGAAGACCACGGTGTCGTGCCTGCCGTCCCTGCGCCGGCGGGTCTCCCAGCCCTCGCCCATCGTCCGGGCACGGTCGGGCCGGATCAACGCCTCCGGGCACGAGTAGAACGCGTCGGTGGTCGACAGCACCCGGCCGCCGATCTCCAGCCCCAGCAGGTCCACCGTGAGCCCGTCGATGAGCCGCGGGTCCGGCACCGGGTCACCCTCGACGCGCAACCGGCCGACCCCGCCGTCGGGCTCGACGCACAGCCGAACGTGCGTCCACCGGCGCGGATCCTCGACGACCAGGACGTTGTGCGCGTCGGGGACCAGCTGGGTGCGCGGCACGATGGTCCGCCAGTCGGTCAGCTCGCCGGGCGGCGGGAACCCGTCGACGCCGCACGCCTCGACCCGGCAGGTCGACGGCGCATTGCCGGCGAAGGAGGTGGTGTCCACGTCGATCGTACGGATCACCCCTGGCACGCCGAGGCGCACGACCGCCCAGTCGTAGCCGGGCTTGCGCCGACGGCGGGTCTCCCAGCCGTCCACGACCTCCCCCTTGTGGTCGAACCTGCCGGGGACGAAGGACACCGGGGCAGGTGAGAGCAACAGCTCCTTGGGGCCGAACGCGTCATCGCTGGCGGCGATGACACCGGCGCCGAGGTGCCGCGCGGCGAGGTCGGCCACTCAGCCCGCCACTCGGGCCGGGAACCGGCCGGCCAGGTCACGGGTGAGCTCAGGCCAGACGACCGGGATCTCCCGTACGCCGGATCCCTTGCGGGTCATGCCTTTTCCTTCCAGGTGAGGACACGGGCGGGGGCCGGTGGCGACGTGCCACCGGCCCCCGTACGCGTTGGTGCGGGTCGATCAGCCCGACAGCGCCGCGATGTGCAGGCTGAACGGGGCACCGATGTCGTGCGCGGCCTCGACGCCCTTGAGCCACGGCTGGGCGACCATGAAGTCCTTGCGCCAGACGATGTTCGTCCAGCAGCCGGTGGCAACGGCCTGCGCGCCGATCTTGGCGTACGTCGCCATGTCGCCGGTCTGCAGCACGCCGGGCAGCTCAGCGGTGATCTGCGGGTCCGAGCAGTGCAGGTAGTTCAGACCACCGTCGGGGGCGAACTCGATGTGCGCCTCCGTGTACGGGTTCGCCGCGTCCGGCCAGAAGCTGGTGAACAGCACGTCGGGCGCCTTCGCCAGACTGCCGCCGATCCAGCCGAAGACGTCAGCGGTCGGGTAACCCTGCACCTTGGCCGTGATCCCGTACGCCTGCAGCTTGGCGGACACCAGGTTGGCCAGCTGCTGGTCGTCCGGCTGCGAGGTGTCGTAGCCGAGCGTGATGGTCTTGTCGGCGGCAGCGGCGGTCTTGGCGAACGCCGTGATCTTCGACGGGTCGGCCGCGATGTTCTGAGTGTCGCCGGGGACCAGACCCTCGGGATAGATGCCGGTTGCGAGGTCGCCCCGCCCCGCGAACACGGCCTGCTGGAGGGACTTGATGTCGAGCGACGCCTGGAACGCCTGCCGGCCGGCCAGGGTCTTCATCATGCCGTGCGTCGGGTTGACGTAGACCTGCTCGGTGAGGAACGACGGCAGCGAGTAGGTCTTGATGCTCGACTTGCCTAGGTAGTCCTTGACCGCGGGCGCGTTGAGGTCGTGCAGGATCGCCGCAAGGTCACCCTTGTTGAACTGCTCCTCCTGCGTCGACAGGTCGGAGACGACCGGAATCTCGACGGTTTGGTAGAAGACCTTCGGGCCCCACCAGCCGGGGTAGGCCTTCATCTGGTAGTTCTGGCCGACGTTGGCCTGCGTCAGGGTGTACGGACCGGTGCCGACGTCGTGCGTGGTGAGGTACTTCTGGTCGTTGTCGCTGCCCTTGTTGGCCGCCAGGGCGGTCGGGCTCATCATCTTGGGGCCGTACGCGGAGGCGAGGTAGTCGAGGAACGCGGTGTTCGAGTCCTTCAGCGTGATGATGACCTCGGTCTTGCTCGGCGTGGTGATCGAGGCGACGTCGCTCACCATGTAGGCCGGGCCCTGGTTGACCGCGAGCCGCCGGTCGAAGGAGGCCTTGACGGCCGAGGAGTCGAACGGCGTCCCGTCGTGGAACGTCACTCCCGAGCGCAGCGTCAGGTCGTAGGTCTTGGAGTTGTTCGAGACCTTCCAGGCCGTGGCGAGCGAGGGCACGATCTCCGCCTTGGGCTGACCCAGCTTGTACGCCAGCAGGCCTTCGTAGAGGTTCTGCGTCAGCAGCAGGCCCTGGCCGGCGTAGTAGATGTCCGGGTCCGGCGGCTGGCCCGGGTCCTCGAGGAAGCTCAGGTGCAGGGTGGTCGAGGTCGTAGCCGCGCCGGAGGTGGCCCCGCCGGCGGCCGACGTGTTCGAGGCGTTCTTGGTGTTGGAGGACCCGCCGCAGGCGGTGAGGACCAGGGCGAGGGACAGTGGAACGGCGAGCACGACCAGCGGTCGTCTCCGGGCGAGCGACGTGCGCATGATTCTCCTCATCAACGGGTGTCCGGTCGGCGGGTGCGCAGAGCCTCAGTCAGCAGACAGCACTGGGGCAGGCACTGCGCGGTAGGTGCGGGCGGCGCCGTTGCCGGCCGAACGGGGATCGACGTAGTCCGGGGCGGTGAGCCCCAGACGACGCATGGCGGTCCCCGTCAGGGCTTCTCTGATACAGCGGTGTGCCAGTAGCGCGGTGATGCTGTTCCCCGAGTCGTAGGGAGGACTGACCTCGACCACGTCCATTCCGACGATGCCGACCTCGGCCGACAGCCGTCGTACGGCGCGCAGCAGCTCAGCGCTGGTCAGTCCCCCGGGCTCAGGGGTCCCCGTGCCCGGAGCGAACGCCGGGTCACAGGCGTCCACATCGACTGAGAGGTAAAGGAAGTCGGCCTGGTCGAGCGCCTCGTCGATGGCCCGCTCGAGCACCGTGTCGAACCCGTCCTGGCGGATCTCCGCCATGAAGTGGGTCCGCAGCTCGTTGTCCTCCATCCACTCGAGGACGTCCGGACCGGGCCAGTAGCCGCGCAGCCCTACCTGGACGAAGTTGCGCCCCGGCACCGCACCGCTCTCGATCAGCCGACGCATCGGGGTGCCGTGCCCGGCGAGGTTTCCCCGCATGTCAGGTGCGGTGTCGGCGTGGGCGTCGAAGTGCACGATGCCGACCTTGCCGTAGCCGTAGTGGTCGGCCACCGCCGTGGCCACGGGCCAGGTGATGCCGTGGTCGCCGCCCATCACGATCGGCATCGCCCCGGTCCCGACGATCTCGCCGATGAACTCGCGGATCGCCTGGAACGTCTCGGTCGTGCTGCCCGGCAGGATGTCCGAGTCGCCGTAGTCGCAGGCCTTCAGGTGCTCCAGCGGGTCGACCCGCACGTCGAGGTGCGGCAGCGACATGCCGTAGCCGCCGATGTAGTCGCACGACCGGATCGCCATCGGGCCGAGGTGCGTGCCCGAACGGGCCGTGACCGTGCCGTCCCACGGCACACCGCAGACCGCGACGTCCATCTCGCCCGCCACCAAATCCTCCGGTGTGAGGCAGACCGGCAGCTTCATGAACGTCTGGATGCCGTGCACGCCGAGCTCGCGGTCGGTGCGGTTGACGTACATCGGTCCGGGGACCCGGGCTGCCGGAGAGTCGGGACCTGCGCTGTCGCCCGGAGGCATCAGACCACGCCCTTCATGCGTTGATCCTGGGGTCGGCGGCGGCCTGCAGCAGGTCGACGATCGTGTTGATCAGGACGTAGCCGGTGCCCAGCAGCAGCGTCACGCCGGCGATGGCGGGGAAGTCGTCGACCGGGATCGACTGCGCGGTGTACTGCCCCAGTCCCGGCCAGGCGAAGATCTCCTCGATCACCAGCACTCCGGCGAACATCAGGCCGACCTGCAGGCCGGTCATCGACAGCGCGGGGCCGAGCGAGTTCCGCAGCACGTGCCGAGCCATGACCTGGATCTCCTTGAGGCCCTTCGCCCTTGCCGTACGGGTGTAGTCGGTGCGCAGCGTGGTGACCAGGCTCGAGCGCAGCACCCGGCCGATGGACACCGCCGGTCCGAGCGCGATCGCCAGCCCGGGCAGGAGGAGGTGCTGCAGGGCGCTGAAGAAGACGTCCACCCTGCCATGGACCAGCGAGTCGACGGTCAGCAGCCCGGTCGGCCCGGTGGGTGCGCTCGGGAAGTCGCTGCGCCCGGTCGCGGGCAGCCAGTTCAGATGCTGGTAGAAGATGATGATCCCGCCCAGGGCGAGCAGGAAGGCAGGCGCTGAGGCGCCGACGAGCAGCACCGCCTTGAAAAGCCCGGCCCCCGGCCATTTCAGCGTCGTCGCCACCGCAAGCAGCACGGCAAGGACGAGGGCCAGGGCCAGGGAGAACAGGGTCAGCTCCAGCGTCGCCGGGAGGAAGGTCCCGATGTCGGTGCTGACGGCGCGCCGGGTCCGGTAGGAGGTCCCGAGGTCGCCCTTGAAGAGACCGCCGACGTAGTGGAAGTACTGCGTCGTGACCGGCTGGTCGAGGTGCAGGACGTGCCGCTCGGCCGCAATCGCGCTCTGGGAGGCGCCGGGGCCGAGCATGGTGTGGATCGGGTCGGCCGGCGATGCCTTCTGGAGCACGAACAGCACCGCGGTCAGGGCGAGCAGGATCACGACGACGGCGCCGAGACGCTTGACGATCAGCTGCAACATCGGGTGCCTCCTCTCAGCGGTGGGCCATCAGGTTGCGGACGCCGTCGCCGGCCACGTTGGCCGCGAGGGCGAGCAGGGCTACGGCAATGCCTGGCATCACAGGGATCCACCAGTCCTGCAGCAGATAGCTCAGGTTGCGGGCGGTGTCGGCGCCCAGCTCGGGAGCCGGTGCGGAGGCGCCGAGACCGAGGAAGGACAGCCCGGCCAGGGTGAGCACCAGGTTGCCGATGTCCAGGCTCGCGGTGACCGCCGCTGACGGGATGGCGCCCGGCAGCAGGTGCTTCAGCGCCACCCTCACGCGTCCGGCCCCGGCCAGCCTCGCCGCCTCGACGTGCGGCCGGGCCGCCAGCGTGCGGATCTCGCCTCGTACGATGCGGGCGTAGAACGGCCACCAGACGATCGACACGGCGATGAGCGTGTGGATCAGCCCGGGGCCGAGGCCGGCAACGACCGCGATCGCGACGATGGGCGCCGGCAGGGCGAGGAACGCGTCGGTGATTCGCATCAGCACGTTGTCGATCCAGCCGCCCGCCGCGCCGGCGACCAGGCCGATCAGGCCGCCGATCACCAGGCCGAGCGCGACGACCGCGAGGGCCGCCAGCCAGCTCGACCGCAGGCCGTAGAGGATGCGGCTGAGGATGTCCCGGCCCACGGTGTCGGAGCCGAGCAGGAAGCCGCCCTGGCCGGGCTTCAGCTCCGGCACGCCGACCGGGCTGAGCGGGTTGTGCGGGGCGAGAATCGGTGCGGCCAGGGCGATCACGGTGACCAGCCCGATCAGGCCGGCGGTCGCGAGGTCGAGCCGGCTGCGGACCCGTACCGGCTTCGCCTTGCCGCGACGCGTGGGCAGGGTGGGGGTGTAGGCCTCGGCTACCGCCATGTCAGAGCTCCCCTGCGCGGATGCAGGCGACCCGACGGATGTCGGAGTCGGACAGCACGTCAGCGGCCACGGACAGCCGCTCGAGCTTCACGTCCAGCGTCGGCTGGGCGCAGTCGTCGATGGCGAGCGGGCAGCGTGGATGGAATGCGCAGCCGCTCGGTGGGGACAGCGGGCTCGCCGGCTCGCCCTTGAGGGCCGGCGGGTCGACGCCGAAGTCGGGCACGGCGGCCAGCAAAGCCTTGGTGTACGGGTGTTTCGGTGCCCGGATGAGTGCCTCTGCCTCGCCGACCTCGACGATCCGGCCGAGGTACATCACCGCGATCCGGTCGGCGATGACCCGGGCGACCGAGAGGTCGTGGGTGACGAAGACGACCGCCATGCCCAGCTCCCGGCGCAGCTGCTGGATGAGGTTGAGGACCGTGGCGGCGAGGGACACGTCGAGCGCACTCGTCGGCTCGTCGCACAGCAGGACCCGCGGTGGTACGACCGTGGCCCGGGCCAGGGCGACCCGCTGGCGCTGGCCGCCGGAGAGCTCACCGGTCCGGGCGCGGGCCACCGTCTCGGGCAGCCCGACCTTGTCCAGGGCCGCCAGCATCCGCTCGCGGCGGACCGCCTTGGGCAGACCCTCCGTGCGCAGCCGCTCGTCGAGCAGGTCCCCGACGGTGAGCCACGGCGTCAGCGAGGCACCGGCGTCCTGGAAGACCATCTGCGGCCGGCCGCCCGAGGCGATGGTCACGTCGCCGGCCTCGTGCGTCTCGAGCCCGGCGAGCACGCGCAGCAGCGTCGACTTGCCCGAGCCGCTCTCGCCCACGATGGCGACCGACTCGCCCTCGCCGATGTCGAGGCTGATCCGGCGCAGGGCCGACAGCTTGACCTTGCGGCCCCGACCGGCCTTGACCCGGAACGTCTTGTCGACGTCCCCGATGTGGGCGGCCCACTCCTCGGGTTCGGTCACGGTCACGGCGGGCGTCTCGCCGACCAGGGTCAAGGTAGGCGCCCGCTCGGCCTCGGGCGCGGCGGCCAGGTGCAGGACCTGCTCGACGACGGCGAGGCAGGCCCGTGAGTGCGTACCGAAGCTCGAGGCGTCGGCCTCCTCCGGCAGCTCCTGGCCGGTCCCCGACACCGGGCGCGGCTCCGGTGCGATGGTGTGACAGTCGTCCATGACCAGCGGACACCTTGGTGCGTAGGCACACCCCGGCAGCGGGCTGGACGGATCGGGTGCGCCGCCGGCCAGGGCGAGCACCGGCCGGGTGCGGTCGGTGGTGAGCGAGAGCCGCGAGCGGATGAGACCGACGGTGTACGGGTGCGAGGGCTCGCGCAGGATGGTCGCGGTCGGTCCCACCTCGGCGAGGCGGCCCGCGTACATCACGGCCACCCGGTCGGCGACCTGTGCGGCCACGCCGAGGTCGTGCGTGATGAGCAGGACGCTGCAGCCGACCTCGTCGCGCAGGCCGCGGAGCAGGTTGAGCACCTGCGCCTGCACCGTGACGTCCAGCGCGGTGGTCGGCTCGTCGGCCACCAGCAGGGCCGGGTCCCCTGCGACCGCCATGGCGATCATCACGCGCTGGCGGAGGCCACCGGAGAGCTCGTGCGGAAAGCTCGACATCCGGCGCTCGGCGTCGGGGATACCGACCGCGCGGAGCAGCCGGAGCGCCTCGGCACCGGAGCCGGTGGCCTCGGCAACCTGGCGACCGATCCGCATCGTGGGGTTGAGGGAGGTCATGGGGTCCTGGAAGACGGCGCCCATGTGCAGCTTGCGGACCTGCCGGCGGACCTCGCCGCTGCTGGTCAGCATGTCGGTGCCGGCGACGGTGATCGTCCCGCTGGTACGCGGCTTCGAGGCCTCAGGGAGCAGCCCCAGCAGGGCGAGGCTCAGGACACTCTTGCCCGAGCCGG
This sequence comes from Frankiales bacterium, assembly GCA_033851695.1. GTDB lineage: Bacteria > Actinomycetota > Actinomycetes > JAWWOL01 > JAWWOL01 > JAWWOL01. The sequence goes on along the minus strand of JAWWOL010000007.1, from coordinate 27,114 downwards.
ATTCGCCGACGAGGCCAAGGATCTCGCCCGGGGCGATGTCCAGGCTGACGCCGCGTACAGCCTCGATCTGCCGCCCACTGCGGGTGAACCCGACGTGCAGGTCCCGCACCACCGCCACCGCATCAGACGCCACAACCCCTGGCGTTGTTGGAGTTTCGTCGGTCTCGGCGCGGGCCGGCTGCGTCATCACACGCCGCCCCGTGGAGCAGGAGCGAGCGCTGGGAACCGGGCGGGGCCTGAAAAGCAGCGAGACATCCGTCACCTCCGACGTACGGGTGTCGACCAGGGAGCAGCCGACGACGACTGTCTCCCGGGTTTTTATCCCGCCGTGGAGCGGATCGGCCGGACCATCCGGCTGACTCGCCTGTACCTCTCGGTCCAGGCCCCCGGCTGATGTCGCCGGAGCGGAACCCTAGGTACGCCCCACCTGAGTGGGTCGGGTTCATCTCACCGCCTGCGTGTGTCCCGGCATTTCCGGGCGTGTGTCGGTCGTGTGAACAACTGCGGGCCTGGCGCGCACGTGCTGGTCCGTACGGCCCCAGGTCACCACATGACGCGCAAAGCGGACGGCACGCTCCATACTGAGGCCATGCGCCTGCTGGTGATCGACCATCCCCTCGTCGCCCACAAGGTGACTGCCCTGCGCGACGTCCGTACCGACTCGCCGACTTTCCGCCGGCTGGTCGACGAGCTGGTCACGCTGCTCGCGTACGAGGCGACCCGCGACGTGAGGGTCGAGCAGGTGGCGGTCACGACGCCGGTCGCGGACACCATCGGCGTCCGGCTGAGCCGGCCGGTCCCCCTCGTCGTCCCGGTGCTCCGGGCCGGCCTCGGCATGCTCGACGGGATGGCCCGGCTGTTGCCCAGCGCCGAGGTCGGCTTCCTCGGGATGATCCGCGACGAGGACACCCTGCAGCCGTCGATGTACGCCTCGCGGATGCCGGACGACCTCTCCGGCCGCGAGGTCTTCGTGCTCGACCCGATGCTCGCCACGGGAGGCACGCTCGGCGCGACGGTCAAGCTGATGCTCGACCGGGGGGCCTCCCGGGTCACCTGCATCACCCTGCTGGCCGCACCCGAGGGCATTGCGGCGATGCGCGCGTCACTCGGCGAGGGCTCGGTGCCGGTGAGCGTGGTGACCGCCGCCTTGGACGAGCGGCTGAACGACAAGGGCTACATCGTGCCCGGCCTCGGCGACGCCGGTGACCGGCTGTACGGAAGCGCCGGCTGACCCGGCCGCCGGAACTTTTCCGGTGATTTACGACGCCGGTCGGACGAGCCGTGGTGCACCAGCTCTGTAACGGATAGGTTTCCGTCGCCTGGTTCCTCGCGACCGTGCCTGTCGCGGGTTTAGTGTGGCCCGGTCGTCAACTCCGGAACCATGATCCAGTGGCCGGTGCCTTAGGAAGGGGATTCCGTGCGCAGTCATCGTGCGGTACGTCTCGCCGCTGTGGGTCTGGTCTCGGCCATGTCCGTCTCAGCGTGCGGGAGCAGCTCCAGCAGCAAGCCGAGCGCCGGCGGACCGACCACCGCCGCCACCTCGGCAGCATCATCGTCGACAGCCTCCGCCACAACGGGGCCGCCCTCGTCGGCGACCGCCTCCGCCACAACGGGGCCGCCCTCGTCGGCGACCGCCTCCGCGACTGCTCCCCCGGTCAAGAGCAACGCCAAGGTCGGTCTGGTCTTCGACCTTGCCGGCAAGGGCGACAAGTCGTTCAACGACGCTGCCGATGCCGGCCTGATGAAGGCCGTCAAGGACATGGGCATCACCGAGAAGGAGCTCACCCCGAACGCGGGCGGCACCGACCGCGAGCAGCTGCTCAAGCTGCTGGCGTCGCAGAACTACAACCCGGTCATCGCGGTCGGCTTCGCCTTCGACGCCGCGGTCAAGAAGATCGCCAAGGCCTACCCCAAGACCAACTTCGCCATCGTCGACGACGTCGTGGACCTGCCCAACGTCGCGTCTCTGACGTTCAGCTCCAACGAGTCCTCGTACCTCGTCGGCGCTGTAGCGGCGCTCAAGTCCAAGACCGGAAGCGTCGGCTTCATCGGCGGCGTGGACGTCCCTTTGCTGCAGTCGTTCCAGGCCGGGTTCGACGCCGGTGCCAAGCACGCCAATCCCGCCATCAAGATCCAGGACGCCTACCTCACCGAGCCGCCGGACTTCGGCGGGTTCAACGCTCCTGACAAGGCCAAGGTGTCGGCCAAGGGCATGTACGACAAGGGCGCGGACGTGATCTACGCCGCGGCCGGCGGCTCCGGCGCCGGCGTCTTCCTCGCGGCCAAGGCTGCGGGCAAGTTCGCCATCGGCGTCGACTCCGACCAGGTCCTCACGGCCGACGCCGCGGTCAAGAACGTCATCCTCACCTCGGCGCTCAAGCGGGTCGACACCGCGGTCTACCTGTTCCTCAAGGACTACGCGGCGGGCAAGAAGGACAAGGGCACGCAGGTCTTCGACCTCAAGAACGACGGCGTGGGCTACTCCACGACCGGCGGCCAGGTCGACGACATCCAGTCGCAGCTCGAGGCGATCAAGGCCGACATCATCAGCGGCAAGATCACCGTACCCAGCAAGCCCTAGCACCAGCTGCGTGACAGCGGGGGCCCGGGGCCGCAGATCTGTGCGGCCCCGGGTCTTTGCTATCGGCGGGCCCACCCACGAAGATCCGAGGTGAGCCCAGATTGTTCAGGCACACCGAGGTGCGGAGCGTGCTGCATGACCGTCCCTGAAGCCGAGGCGCCCCTCGCGGTCGAGCTGGTCGGGATCACCAAGCGGTTCCCCGGCGTCGTGGCCAACCGTGACATCAACCTGCGGGTCCGCCGCGGCGAGGTGCACGCGGTCGTCGGCGAGAACGGCGCCGGCAAGTCGACCCTGATGAAGATCCTGTACGGGATGCAGCGCCCCGACGAGGGCAGCATCCGGGTCGACGGCACGGAGGTGGCGTTCCGCTCCCCCACCGACGCCATCAACGCCGGCATCGGCATGGTCCATCAGCACTTCATGCTCGCCGACAACTTCACCGTCCTGGAGAACGTCGTCCTCGGCAGCGAGCCGACGACCTTCGGCGGTCGGCTCGACCGGACCGAGGCCAAGCGGCGGATCAAGACGATCTCCGACAAGTACGGCCTCGGCGTCCAGCCGGACCGCATGGTCGAGGACCTGGGTGTCGGCGACCGGCAGCGGGTCGAGATCCTCAAGGTCCTCTACCGGGGCGCCCGCATCCTCATCCTCGACGAGCCGACGGCCGTGCTCGTCCCGCAGGAGGTCGACGAGCTCTTCGGCAACCTCGCGGAGCTGCGCGCCGAGGGCGTCACCGTGCTGTTCATCTCGCACAAGCTCGACGAGGTGCTCAGGGTCGCTGACACCATCACCGTGGTCCGCGCCGGCACGACCGTCGCCGAGGTCGTCCCCGCTGAGGTCACCCCCCGCGACCTGGCCCAGCTGATGGTCGGCAGCGAGCTCCCGACCCCGGAGACCCGCGAGTCGACCGTCACCGACCAGGTGCAGCTGTCGGTTCGCGCCGTCTCGCTCGAGTCCACGGCCGGCGGCCGGCTGCTGCTCAACGACGTCACCTTCGACCTGCACCGGGGCGAGGTCGTCGGCATCGCCGGCATCGAGGGCAACGGCCAGGCCGAGCTGGTCGAGCTGCTCATCGGCCTGCGCACGCCGACGTCGGGCACCGTCCGGCTCGGCGACCACGACATCACCCACTGGTCGACCCTGCGCAGGCGCGAGGCCGGCATCGGCTACATCCCGGAGGACCGGCAGCGGCAGGGGCTGCTGCTGCCCTCCCCGCTCTGGGAGAACCGCGTGCTGGGTCACCAGTCCCGTCCGCCCTCGGTGCGCGGGATCTGGATCGACCGCCGCTCCGCCCGCGCCGACACCCGGCGGATCATCAGCGAGTACGACGTGCGCACCCCCGGACCGGAGACACCGGCGTTCGCGCTCTCCGGCGGCAACCAGCAGAAACTCATCGTCGGTCGCGAGATGAGCAGCGACCCCACCGTCCTCATCGCAGCCCATCCCACCCGCGGCGTTGACGTCGGTGCCCAGGCAGCGATCTGGGAGCATCTGCGCCAGGCAAGATCCAGCGGGCTGGCGACGCTGTTGGTCTCGGCCGACCTCGAGGAGCTCATCGGCATGTCCGACACCCTCTACGTCATGCTGCGCGGCGCGCTCGTCGCCCGACTCGACCCGGCCTCGGTGACCCCTGAACAGCTGGGTTCGTACATGACCGGCGCCGCCCTCGCCGAAGGAGCGCAGCCGTGACCGACGCGCCAACGCCGGTCCGCAAACCGCGCTCGGTCGACCTGGCCGGCCTCGGCTACAACGCGGCGGCCCTCGTCCTGGCCATCGGGGTCGCGGTCGTCATCGGCGGCCTGGCCCTCGAGCTCAGCGGACACTCGGCCCTCCACGCCTACAACCTGATGCTGCAGTACGCCGCGTGCAACAAGGCCGGCGGCAGCAACGACCCCTGCACCGCCGACTCGGTCATCGACATCATCAACCGGGCGATCCCCTACTACCTGTCGGCGCTCGCCGTCGCCATCGGATTCCGGATGGCGCTGTTCAACATCGGCGTCGAGGGCCAGTACCGCCTTGCCGCCGTCGTGGTCGCGATCGCCGGCGTCGAGATCCACCTTCCGGCCGTGCTGCAGATCCCCCTACTGCTCCTCATCGCCATGGCCGTCGGGGCGGTGTGGGCGGGCATCGCCGGCATCCTGAAGATCACCCGGGGCGTCTCCGAGGTCATTTCGACCATCATGCTCAACTACATCGCGTACGGACTGATCGCGTTCATCCTCAGCGTGTACGTGTCCGGGGGTGGCAGCAGCACGAACCTCTCCGGATCGACGCCCGACCTGCCGGCCGCCAGCCGGATGCCGGGCATGAACCGGGTGCTGCACGACCTGGGCCTGCTGGCTCCGAACGACCCCGACCAGATCAGCGGGTTCCTTGTCGTCATCGCCATCATCGGCACCCTCTTCTACTTCGTCGTCGAACGGTCGCGGTTCGGCTTCGACCTGCGGGCCAGCGGCCTCAATCCGTTCGCAGCGCAGGCGGGCGGGGTCGACTCGCGTCGGATGATCCTGGCCACGATGCTCATCTCCGGTGCCCTGGCCGGCCTGGTCGGCCTGCCGTACCTGCTGGGCCAGGCCTACAACTACTCCAACGAGTTCCCGGCCAACCTCGGGTTCAACGGCATCGCGGTCGCCCTGCTCGGCCGCAACAAGCCCATCGGGATCGCGTTCGCCGCGGTGCTGTGGGGCTTCCTCGAACGTTCGGCACAGATCCTCGACCTCAACGGCATCCCGCAGGAGATCTACGTGCTGATGCAGGGGTCGACCGTCCTCGCGGTCGTCGTCGCGTACGAGATCGTCCGCCGCGCCAAGGTGCGCAAGGCCGAACGCGAGGTCGCCCGTGAGGTGCCCGAGGCCCTCGGCGGCGCGCTGGAGGTGACCGCATGAGCGCCACTCTCGAGGCGCCGATCGCCGAGCCCTTGCGGCGCCAAGGCATGCGCGGCCTGGGCGGCCGGCAGTGGCTGCTGGTCAGCGCGGCCATCCTGGTACTCCTCAGCTTCGTCCGGGCCACGACAGGCGCGACCGACCTGACCTCCGACGGCACGATCGGCGCGGCCCTCACCCTCGCCGTGCCGATCGGGCTGGCCGGCCTGGGCGGACTGTTCGCCGAGCGGGTCGGCGTGGTCAACATCGGCCTCGAAGGCATGATGATCCTGGGCACCTGGTTCGGCGCGTACGGCGGCTACCACTGGGGTCCGTGGCGCGGTGTGCTCTTCGGCATCCTGGGCGGTGCCCTCGGTGGGCTGCTGCACGCCATCGTCACCGTCACCTTCGGTGTCGACCACATCATCTCCGGTGTCTCGATCAACCTGCTCGGTGCCGGCCTCGCGCGCTACCTCTCCGGTGTCGCCTTCGCCAACGCCCCTGGCGGCGGTGTGACCCAGAGCCCACCGATCAAGGGTGCGATCGACACGTTCGACGTGCCCGTGCTCGCCGGTGGCTGGGGCAGCCCCGATGTCCTGGGATCACTGGAGAAGCACCATTGGTTCCTGGTCTCCGACGTGGCCGGTGTGCTCCGCGGGCTGACCGTCGGCGTGTCGTGGCTGACCCTGGTCGCCGTGCTGCTGGTGCCCGCCACGTACCTGTTCTTCTGGCGCACCAAGCTCGGCCTGCGGATGCGCTCGGTCGGTGAGAGCCCGCTTGCCGCCGAGTCGCTCGGCGTGCCGGTCTACACCATGAAGTACATCGGCGTCCTCGTCTCCGGCGCGCTGGCCGGCCTCGCCGGCTCGTTCCTCGTCATCGTCGGCGCCAACTACTACCGCGAGGGCCAGACCGGCGGCCGCGGGTTCATCGGCCTTGCCGCCATGATCTTCGGCAACTGGCGCCCCGGCGGCCTGGCCGCCGGCGCGTCCCTGTTCGGCTACGCCGACGGCCTGCAGCTGCGCCAGAAGTCCGCCGTGCACGGGCTTCTACTGTTCGTCGCCCTCCTGGTCGCCCTGATGGCCGTACGGGCGCTCCTGCGCCGCCAGGTTGTCCAGGCAGCCATCGCCGCGGTCGTCGCTGTGCTGTTCGCGCTGTGGTTCGCCCTGTCCTCGGTGGTGCCGCCCGGCATCGTCGCCTTCACCCCGCACATCACGACGCTGCTGGTGCTGGCCCTGGCCTCCCAACGGCTGCGACCACCGGCAGCCGACGGGGTCCCGTACCGGAAGGGCGAAGCCGGATGACCGAGCTGATCGACTGGGGCCAGCTGCGCGAGGCAGCGACTGCTGTGGCCGGCAACGCCTACGCGCCCTACTCGCGGCTGCACGTCGGCGCGGCCGCGCTGGTCGATGACGGCCGGGTGGTCACCGGCTGCAACGTCGAGAACGCCTCGTACGGACTGGGTCTGTGCGCCGAGTGCTCCCTGGCCAGCATGCTGCGGGTCACCGGAGGGGGGCGGCTGGTCGCGATCAGCGTGGTCGCCGGCGACGGCGAGTTCCTCGCGCCGTGCGGCCGCTGCCGCCAGGTGCTGTATGAGTTCGGCGGCGCCGGGCTGCTCGTCGACGCCGGAGGCGACGCCGACCCGTACACCCTGTCGGACCTGTTGCCGCTGGCGTTCGGTCCGGGCGACATCGCTGCACGACGAGAGGCTTAGAGTCCGTGGACGTTGTCGACCTGATCCGGGCCAAGCGCGGCGGAGCACGGCTCACCGACGAGCAGATCTCCTGGTTGCTCAAGGCTTACGTTGCCGGCGACGTCGCCGACGAGCAGGTGTCCGCGCTGCTGATGGCCATCGTCTTCCAGGGGATGACCCGCGACGAGCTGGCGTTCTGGACCCAGTGCATGATCGACAGCGGTGAGCGTCTCGACCTGTCCTCGGTCAGCAAGCCGACCGTCGACAAGCACTCGACCGGCGGCGTCGGGGACAAGATCTCGCTGGTGCTGGCGCCGCTGATCGCAGCCTGCGGCGCCGCGATGCCTCAGCTGTCCGGCCGTGGCCTTGGCCACACCGGCGGCACCCTGGACAAGATGGAGGCCATCCCCGGCTTCCGCTCCGACCTCGACCCGGCCGCGATGATCGGCATCCTCGACTCGGTGGGCGCGGTCATCGCTGCGGCGGGTCCCGGTCTCGTGCCGGTCGACCGCAAGCTCTACGCACTGCGTGACGTGACCGGCACCGTCGAGTCGCGCTACCTCATCGCCAGCTCGATCATGTCGAAGAAGATCGCCGAGGGGACGGCCTCCCTGGTCCTCGACGTCAAGGTGGGCACCGGCGCCTTCCTGCCCGACCCGGTCGAGGCCCGCGAGCTCGCCACCTTGATGGTCGAGCTGGGCGAGGCGCACGGCGTACGGACGACGGCACTGCTCACCGCGATGGACACGCCGCTCGGGTCGGCCGCCGGCAACGCAGTCGAGGTCAGCGAGTCGATCGAGGTGCTGCAGGGGGGCGGCCCGGCCGACGTACGCGACCTGACGCTCGCCCTGGCGCGCGAGATGGTCGCCCTGGCCGGCATCGACGTCGACCCGGCCACCAGGCTCGACGACGGCTCGGCCTACGACGCCTGGCGGGCGATGCTGGTCGCCCAGGGCGGCGACCCGGACGCCAAGCTGCCCCAGGCCAGGCACTCCGACACCGTCGTTGCCGAGGCGGACGGCTACCTGAGCACGCTCGAGGCTCGATCGGTCGGCATCGCCGCCTGGCGGCTGGGCGCCGGCCGAGCCCGCAAGGAGGACCCGGTGTCGCCCACCGCGGGCGTCCTGTGCCTGGCCAAGCCAGGCGACCTCGTACGCGCCGGGCAGCCCGTGCTGACGTTGCTCACCGACGAGCCCGAGCGGTTCGAGCGCGCCCGCGAGGCGCTGGCCGGCGCGATCCTCGTCAGTGCCCAGCCTCCGGCAATGGCCCCACTTGTGATCTTCCGCATCGGTTCCTGACCCACCGAGGAGACGTCATGCTCACCGACGAACAACGCGAGAGCTTCGACCGGGACGGGTTTCTCGTGCTCGAGGGTGCCGTCGGTCTCGACGCCTGCGCCCGGCTGATGGCCCGCGCCGAGGCGCTGGTCGAGGCGTTCGAGCCCGAGACCGTGTCGGTGTTCTCGACCAAGGACCAGGCCCGGACGACCGACGACTACTTCCTGTCCTCCGGCGGCGAGGTCCGGTTCTTCTTCGAGGAGGAGGCGTTCGACGACGCCGGCCACCTGAGGCAGCCGAAAGAGCTGTCCATCAACAAGATCGGGCACGCCGAGCACGACCTCGATCCGGTGTTCTCGGAGTTCTCCCGGCAGCCGGCGTTCGCCGCCATCGCAACCGACCTCGGTTTCACCGATCCCCTGCTGCTGCAGTCGATGTACATCTTCAAGCAGCCCAAGATCGGCGGCGAGGTGGTCAACCACCAGGACGCGACCTTCCTCTACACCGATCCGGTGACGGTGACCGGCTTCTGGGTGGCGCTGCAGGACGCGACGCTGGAGAACGGCTGCCTGTGGGCACTTCCCGGCGGGCACAAGACCACGTTGCGCAAGCGGTTCGCCGTCAATGACGACCGTACGACGCGGTTCGACACCCTCGACCCGGCGCCGTTGCCACCGTCCGACGACCCGGCGATGGTCCCGCTGGAGGCAAGGGCCGGCACGCTGGTGCTGCTGCACGGCTTGCTCCCGCATGCCTCCGGCCCGAACCGCTCGTCGAGGTCCCGGCACGCCTACTCGGTGCACCTCATCGACGGCAGCGCCGACTACCCCGCCGACAACTGGCTGCAGCGCGCTGCGGACAAACCCCTCCGCGGCTTCTGACGGCGCCCCGGCCGCTCGCTGCTCGGGCCATGCCCTGACGGGACGGGAGCCCGTACAACCCATTGCGGCGCATCGGCAACCGGCGGAGACTCGTCCGGTCCACCGGAGTCGGTGGCACGACCGGAAGGAGTCGTCGTGGCGCACTATCTGATCGAGGTCGGTTACACCCCGCAGTCCTGGAGCAGCCAGATCGACACGCAGGCGAACGTCGCCGACCGGATCACACCGGCGCTGGACGCCTGCGGCGCGAAGCTGCAGTGTCTCTACTACGCGTTCGGCGACGTCGACCTCATCGGCGTGATCGACTTCCCGACGCCCGAGGATGCGGCGGCGTTCGCGCTTGCGGTCGGGGCGTCGGGTGCGCTGCGGCTGTACCGGACGACGCCGCTGCTCTCCATCGACCAGGGCATCGACTCCCTGCGCCGGGCCGGCGAGGTCCGCAAGGTCTACTCGCCGCCGCTGACCGTGTCCCTCGTCGGGGAGCCCGTCCCGGCCCGCTGACCGCCCGCCCTCGACAAGCGAGTCGCCCGCTCCGGCCGGACCGCCTCGCGCCGGCCCGGCCGCCTGGAGACTTACGACGCCGGGTTGGGTACCAGGTCGCGGTCGTCGAGAACGGCTCGCTCCGGACGCTGGATGTCCGAACGCGTCTTGGCCACGTACGCGACAAGGGCGACGATGAGCACCGTGACGAGGGCTGCCACCGTGCCGTCACCCCAGCCGAGCCCGCCGGCCTTCGAGAACGGTTTGCCGAGCCAGTCGGCAAACGAGGCGCCGAGTGGGCGCGTGAGCACGTACGCGGCCCAGAAGGCGACGACGCCGTTCAGGTGCAGCTTCCACCAGGCCAGTCCCGGCAGCACGATGGCGACCGCGAAGAACACGCCTGAGGGGAAGTAGCCCCAGTGGAACACGAAGGCGGTCAGGTCACCCGCTGCCGTGCCGAGGGCGAAGGTGGCCAGAACCGTTATCCAGTAGAAGATCTCGCGGCGCTGGGTCACGATGCTGTGGATGGACAGGGTGCCCTCGCTGCGGTGCCAGACGGTGAGGACTGCAGCAACGGCAATGGCATAGAACGTGCTCGAGACCGTGTAGGGCACGCCGAGAATCTTGTGCGGCCCGTCCGCTGCCATCGTGCCGAAGACAGCGACCATCACGACGGCGAACCAGTAGACAGGGGCCACGTACCGTTCGGTACGAAGCTGCAGCCACAGCGCGATTGCGAGTCCCACGACGCCCACCAGGCCGGCCAAGGCGATGTTGATGCCGGCCAACCAGTCCGACGTGGCCTCGCCCATGCCGGTCGTGAGGATCTTGATCACCCAGAAGATTGCCGTGATCTCCGGCACTTTCGCGGCGACGGGCTGGCGCAGGCCGGCCCGGAGATCGGCCAACAACGGCATGGCATGGGTCCTCTCCCCGCGGGCTGTGACCGCAACAGTCAAACATCCGGACCTGTCATCGGGATGAGATCAACGTGAGGAAAGCAAAGAACCCGGCACGGCGACGAACGCCGTGCCGGGTCCTCCGACCGCCTAGTGCAGCGTGAGCGTCGCCGTGTGCTCGGCGACGACGGCCTTGAGGGCGCGCGGGTTGATGCCCAGCACCGACAGGATCGTCGGCGCGATCTGCGTGGTCTCGACCGGCTTGCTGCTCACACCGGCGTGCACGGTGGGTCCGGCCACGACGAGCGGCACGTGCCGGTCCTGCGCGGCGTTGCCGCCGTGCTCCGCGATCTTCCCGGTGCCGCCGGTGTAGACCGTTCCGTGCTGGGCGATGCCGATCAGGTCGGGCACCCGCGGGTCGCTGTGCGCGACGCCCATGAACTTCGACGCAGCCGCACCGGCGTAGACCTTGGACAGACCACTGCTGGTGTACGCCTTCGCAGCACCGGCGATATCGGTGGCCTTGGCGCGGCCGTCGGTGGCCGTACCGTTGCCCGCGTACCCGCGCAGGAAGGCAGCGGCGAAGTTGGCGGCGGCCTGCGAGCGGTCGCTGAGCCAGACCAGCATCCCGTCGTCGTCCGAGGCGTGCGCGACGAGGTCGGCGCCGTGGTGACCGGCGGCCTTCCAGGCAGCGTTGAGCGCGTCAACGATCGCCCCGTCGTCGATCCGGGTCAGCGACGCACCGTTCTGCGGCGACTGGCCGTGCTTGGCCGAGAGGATGACCGTGGTCGACGACGCCAGGTGGTGGAACTGCAGCGCTGAGGTGAGCCGGCCGATCTGAGTGTTGACGTAGTCCAACGTGGCGGAGAGCAGCGGGCCGGGCGTCACCCCGTCGGCCAGGTAGCCGCCGGCGAGGTTCTCGGAGACGGGCAGCTTCTGGGCGGTCGAGACGCTCTGGAAGTTGAGGCCGAAGATCGCGGGGACGCCCACGTGCCGGCTGCCCGAGTGGTCGAAACCGTTGATCTCGTTGAGGACCGCGGCCACCTTGTACGTGTCGTACTGCCGGGTGTCGGCGTTGTCCGTCGTCCAGTCCCCCGTCGCGGTGTCACTGTTGATCTCCGGCGTGAACAGGTCCTGGATCCCGGTGCCCGACGGCCCGTTGAGGATGTCGTAGGCGGCGTGCTTGTCCGACCAGGCCGTACGCAGGCCGTGGCTGCGGGCGACCTCGAACACCGTGTTCACCTTGAGGTAGGAGTGCGGGTAGACCGGGAGGCAGGTTTTCGGGTCGACCGGCAGCTTGGCGGGGTCGAGCAGGGTCTGCGGCGTGCTCGTCATCGACAGGATGCTGCCCGGCAGCCCGGCGAGGCCCTGTCCGGCGTCGAGCTTGGTCAGGTCACGGTCAGCCGACTCGTCGTAGTTGACGTTCGTGCCGTGCGGGGCCGTCGTGCAGTCAACCGTGCCGGGCGCGTCCAGGGCATGGTTGTACGAGACGTCGTAGTAGACCCCGGTCGTCTTCGGGTTGCCACCGGTCACCTGGGCGACCATGCCGGGGAAGGAGTCGGACGGGAAGGGCGTGCTGGCATTGCTGAACTGCCGCCCCCGCTTGACCAGGGCGGCGAGCGCCGAGGTCGGATGAGCCTTCACGTACCACGCGAGGTCGGACTGGTGCAGCCCGTCGACGGAGATGAGCAGCACGTGCTTGCTGGTCTTGGCCGGCGCCGCGGCCACGGCCTGGACCGACACACCCGCGGCCAGCAGGCTGGCTGCACCTGCCACGGCGGCGACACGTCGATAGCGGAAAGTCATGTCCCGAGCTCCTTCCGGGCCGGTCCATTGCCGGCTCACAGGAAAGGTCTACTGACGGGAGTTGACCACGCAGGTTGACCCAGACGAACAAACCGTGAACAACCCGGATATGTCGGACTGAGGTCTTCTTATCCCTGCTACACACAGTGCCCGGCTAGCCGGTCGGGAGATACATGACGACCTCTGCCCCGCCCTCGGGACGGTTCGCCGCGGTCGCGTGCCCGCCGTGCGCCTCTGCGACGGCCTGGACGATGGCGAGCCCGAGGCCGCTGCCACCACCGTCGTCGCTGCGGGCCCGGTCCGGGCGGGTGAACCGCTCGAAGGCCCGAGGGAGGAACTCCGCCGCGAACCCGGGACCGCTGTCCCGTACGGCGATGGTCGTCATGCCGTCCTGTGCCCCCGCCTCGACAACCGTCCGGCCGCCGGGGCCGGCCGCACGCACCGCGTTCGCGAGCAGGTTGTCCAGCGCGTGCCGCACCCGGTCGGCGTCCAGGTCGGCGTGCAGCCCGGGTGCCGGCAGCACCTCGACCGCGACCTGCGCGGCCGAAGCGGTCAGCATCCTGGTGGCCACCGCCTGGCGCAGCAGGGGCTCCACCGGCACGTCGGCCTTGACCACCTGCAGCGCCCCGTCGTCCGATCGGGCCAGGAAGAGCAGATCGTTGGCGAGCCGGGCCAGCCGCTCGACCTCCTCGGCAGCAGCGCGCACCGCAGCAGCCAGCTCCTCGCGGGTCCGCTGCGGGCGGTCGGCCAGCTCGAGCTCCATCTGCAGCACGGCCAGCGGCCCGCGCAGCTCGTGCCCGGCGTCGGCGACGAACCGGCGCTGCCGGGCCAGGGCGTGCGCGAGCCGGTCGATCAACGCGTTGAACGTGCTGCCCAGGGCGGCCAGCTCGTCCCGCCCACCAGGCACCCGTACGCGTACGGACAGGTCGTCCGCCGTCATCGTCTCGACGGAGCGGCGCATCCGCTCGACCGCCCGCAGCGCCGCCGACCCCAGCGCCCACGACCCGATGGCAGAGAGCAGCACCACGAGCGCACCGGCCACGAACAGGCTGTGCCGCAGGCTCTCCAGGGTCTCCTGCATCTCGACCAGGGGCGCGGCCACCAGCACCGTCCAGGTCCCGTCCGGCCGGGAGACGGGCTCGACGAGCACGCGGTACGGGATGCCGCCGGCCTCCCTCGTCCGCAGCACCGGTCCACCTCCGCGCGGAACCCCCGGATCGGTCAGGACGGCGCCGCCGAGCGACGGCGACTCCTCCGCGATCGAGCCGTCCGGACGGACCACCCGGGTCAGCAGGCCGCCGACGTCACTGTTCGACGGCGGCGGGGCGACGGTCGCCGTTCCGGAGAGGTCGCCGAGCGCGTCCCGGAGCGGGACCACCCGGCTGAGCACCGACGCATCCGTGGCGTCGAGCAGGCCCACCTTCAGCTGGTGCAGGTAGAGCCAGCCACCCAGGACGACCACGAGGACCGAGGCGAGGGTGAACAGCGCGGTGAGCCGCAGCCGCAGCGGCACGTCAGTCCGCGGCTGGGATCGGGCGGAGCCGGTAGCCGATGCCCCGTACCGTCTCGAGGTCGTCCCAGCTGGTCGACTCCTGCAACCGGCGCCGCAGGCTGCCGATGTGCTGGTCGACCACGTTGCTGCGCGGGTCCGCGGCGATGTCCCACACCTCGGCGAGCAGCCGGGACCGGCTGAAGACCTCGCCCGGATGGCGGACCAGCAGCTCCAGCAGGTCGAACTGCGTCGGCGCGAGGAAGACCTCGTGGTCACCGTTCCAGACCCGGCGGCCCGAAGGGTCGATGCGCACCCGCCCGTTGGTCAGGGTCGGTGGCCGCTCGCGCGCCCCGCGGCGAACCAGCGCCCGCAGCCTCGCGGTCAGCTCGGTGAACGCGAACGGCTTGACCACGTAGTCGTCCGCCCCGCACTCCAGGCCCCGTACGCGCCAGTCGACCTCGTCGCGGGCGGTCAGCATCAGCACCGGTGCCCAGCGGCCGGAGCGCCGCATGTCCGCGCACACCTCGAAGCCGTCGGCGCCGGGAAGCATGACGTCCAGGACCACGGCGTCGTAGGCGCGGGTGGCGGTCCACTCCATCGCCTCGAGACCGTCACCGGTCATGTCGACGGAGTAGCCCTCCTCCGTCAGCCCGCGCTGGAGCAGAGACGCCATGCGGGCATTGTCCTCGACCACCAGCAGGCGCATCCATCAATGATGACGCCGGGACTGTGTAGGGCAGATGAGTGGGACGTGAGCGGCGTGCTTCAGGCCGAGATGAAGTCGGGCTCCTCGGAGAGCTCCGTGCGGTCGAGCCGGGTCGCGGACAGGAAGACGACCATGCCCAGGATGGCGGTCAGGAAGATCACGCTGGTGACCACGGTGCCGAGGCCCAGCCCGCCGTCCGCCGTCGCCTGGGACAGGTAGTCACCGATGGAGGCGCCCAGTGGCCGGGTGAGGATGTAGGCGAGCCAGAAGGCCAGGACCGCCTGTGACGCGCTGCGGGCATCGATGACGGAGTCCCGCCACCGCGCGATGAAGTGCACGGCGGCGACCGCTGCGATGAGGCCGGCGAAGAGCAGGGCGGACTGCCAGTAGCCCACGCTGAGCCGCTCCGCGGTCAGGTCACCCGCGGCGGTGCCCAGCGCGAAGGTGAACAGGATGGCGAGCCAGTACCACGCCTCACGCCGCCGGGTGGTGATGCTGTGGATGGACAGGGTCCGCTGACTCGCGAACCAGCCGGCGAAGACCGCGGCCAGCACGACGGAGAAGACCACCGTCGTCGTGACCAGGGAGACGCCCATGTTGTCGGTGAGATTGTCGGTGATGAGCGTGCCAACGACACTGATGAGGACCACGGAGAGCCAATAAACGCCTGGTACGTAGGCATTCGCGCGGAACTGGAAGGCGAGTGCCACTACCAGCCCCGCCGTCATGACCCACGTCGTGTTGGTCAGCCCGAGGTTGAGCTGCTGGTTCAGGTTGTCGGCGAAGGTCTCCCCCACCGTGGTGCAGAGGATCTTGATCACCCAGAAGTAGATGGTGATCTCGGGAACCTTGTTCAGCATGCTGCGGCGGGTGGGAAGCGTGGCCTTCGACGTCATGTCGGGGCACGCTAACGATCACTCATGTCGCTCCCATGAGCGCCGGATCCCCTGGCAGTACGACATAGTCCCCTCATCCGGCCCACACGCACCGCCCCGTACGGTTCTTACCGATGAAGCTGCCAGGAGCCCGGTCCGGGACCGTCGTGGTGATCGCGCGCTACTGGCACCATCTCGCTCTGCTCGCGCTTGCGGCGTTGTGCACCCTCGCGTACGGGTCCCACCGGGGCCAGTCCTGGCACTACTTCGTCGAGGGCAGCCGGGCACTGTTCTGCGCCGCCGGCTCCGGCTCCGGCTCGTGCGGGCTGCACATCTACGCCGCCCATCCCGAGCTGCAGATCGGCCCGCTCAGCTTTGTCGCTGCCCGGCTCGTGACGTTGTGGGGTGACGAAGGCGCAACCGCGGCCGAGCTGGCGATGACGCTGCTCGGGCTGGGCGCGCTGCTCGTCCTCGAGCACGACACCAGACGTTCGGTCGGCCCAGCGGCGCGAAAGCGGCTGCAGCGCAGGGTGTTCCTCGCCGGTGTGGTGTTCGTGCCCGCCTGGGTCGACCTGTCCGTACGCTTCGCCCACCTCGACGACGTCCTGGCACTGACGTTCACCGCCCTCGCCGTGAGAGCAGTCGTCCGCGGCGGGTCGACCTCGGTGGGCGTGCTGTTGGCCCTGGCCACGCTGTCCAAGCCGTGGGCGATCGCGTTCCTGCCGCTCGCCTGGGCTGTCCCGGCCGGCCGCCGGCTCCGTACGACAGCCTGGGCGGTTGTCCCGGTCGTCCTCACCGCCGCCCTGTTCGTCGCGGCCGACCCGGCGACACTGACCGCCGCCAGGTTCGGGATCCCCAACAGTCCGGCGTCCTCGCTTCGGGTGCTCGGGGTGACCGCTGTCACCACTCCGTCCTGGGACCGGCCGGCGCAGTTCGCGCTGGGGCTGGTGCTCGGCGGCGTCGCCGTGCTGCGGGGGCGGTGGGCCGCCGCGGTGATGGTGGCCGCGGCCGCGAGGATCGCCCTTGACCCCGGTGTCTACAGCTACTACACGGCGGCCATCCTGCTCGGAGCGGTGATCTGGGACGTCCACGCGCGCATTGGCCGTGACTTTCCCGCCTGGTCGTGGCTCGTCTTCGGCGCGCTGTTCCTGTGCCGCTACCTCCCGCTGGGCGACCGCGTCCTCGGCGCCCTCCGGCTGGGGGTCTGCCTCGCCGTGGTCGGCGCGGCCCTGCTGGTGTCCCGCCCCCTCGGCGCAGCGTTCCTGCGTGCGCCGCCGATAGGCGACCCGGCACAGGTCCGGTAGCGTGAGCGAACGATGAGCGTTGTCAGCTCCACCGTCGACCAGATCCTCACGCTGCACGGTGCACCGGCGTACGCGCTGGTGGGTGCCCTGGTCTTTGCCGAGGCCGCCCTCTTCGTCGGCTTCGTGCTGCCGGGCGAGACTGCTGTGCTCCTCGGTGGGGTCCTCGCCGAGCGGCACAGCGTGTCGCTCGCCGTCGTGATCATCGTCGCCGTGGCGGCGGCGATCATCGGTGACAGCGTGGGGTACGAGGTCGGCCGGCACTTCGGCACCCGGCTGCTCCGGCTGGGCGTGTTCGATCGGCACCGGGAGAGCCTGGAGAAGGGCCAGGCGGCCCTGAAGCGCAACGGGGGGCGGGCGGTCTTCCTCGGCCGGTTCACCGCGTTCCTGCGAGCGGTCATGCCCGGGCTCGCCGGGACCGCCAAGATGCCCTACCGACGGTTCCTGGCCTTCAACGCCATCGGCGGCGCGGTCTGGGCGATCGGGTTCACGGTGCTGGGCTACCTCGCCGGCGCGAGCTACCAGAAGGTCCAGAAGGTCGCCGGCACCGCCAGCGAGATCTTCTTCGGGGTGCTCATCGTGGCCGTCGTGGTGGTGGTCATCGTCCGCCGCCGCCGGGCCGACTAGGAGACTGCTGAACAATCGCGGGCATCGCCGGGGCACCCTGGCGGGGACGCTTTTCCCGCCGTGCATGAGTTGCGGGCGATAAGGTCAGCAACTCATCCACGCCAAGGGGCTACCGGCCAGGACCGCCGACCCGTCGAGCTGTTCCCGGAGTTGATGTTCGCGGACCTGTTCGACATCGCCGTTGTCGACCCTCGGGCCTGACGTAGCCCGCGCCTCGAGCGCTGGTCCGCCGCGACCCCAACCCGTCTTGTTCAGCAGTCTGGCTAGCCGTCGGGCAGGTTGGAAGCGCCGGCCCGACTCGGGTCGATCGGGTCGGGCCGGCGCTGGTGCGTGGGGCGGGCCCAACGTCGGGGTCGCCATGATTTCAGGAGTTATTTCAGGCTCTAGAGATAGCCTAAGGTTTCGTCAAGGTTTCGCCAAGTAACGATCGAGCCTCAGGACGTGCGGCGCAGCCATGCGGCGGTCTCCGACCGGGCCGTGGCCTCGGCGTCCGCAGTGGCGCCCACGTGGTCCAGGGCCAGCAGCACCGCGCCGACCACCGGAGCGTCCGTGACCACGCGCAGCGTCACGTCCGGGGCCTGCGCGCGGATCAGCCGCTCGACGTCCGCGAGCAGCCCGTCATGACCCGCGCGCAGGACGCCGCCGCCGAGGACGACGTCTGCCTTCGCGGACAGCAGGTCGAGCCGGCGCAGCGACACCGTGGCCATGCCGGCGATCTCGAGGGCCAGCCGGGCGACCAGCTTGACCGCGACCCAGTCCCCCGCCGCGGCCTGATCGAACACCACCGGGGTCAGCTCGGCGAGCCGGTGCTCGTCGATCCGGCCGAAGTGCAACGCCTCCGCAACCGCCATCACCGACGGCAGCCCGAAATGGCCGGCAACTGCGGTCGTCAACAACGACCGCTCGGCCCGGCCATCCTCGCTGCGGGCGGCCCACCACAGCGCCTTCTCCCCCAGATGCCCTCCGCCGCCCCAGTCACCGGTGATCGGGCCGAGCGCGGGAAAGCGCGACGTCGCTCCGTCGTGCCGGACGCCGACGCAGTTGATGCCGGTCCCGCAGATCACCGCGACCGCGTCCGGGTTGTTGGTCCCGGCGCGGAGCAGGGCGAATACGTCATTGTCGACGACGTGGGAGGGAGCCCACCCGGCGGCCAGCACCCGGTGCTCGACCTCTTCGACCTCGACCGGCAGGTCGACGCCGGCGAGGTAGACGGCGGCGTGATCGGCGACCGGGCCGCTGCCGACCACGAGGCCGCACTGCCACGCCACCTCCTCGACCAGCGCCTGGACCCGGCTCATCGCCAGGTCGATCCCGATCACCTGCGGGTTGGTGCCCGCGCCCCGGGCATGGGCGAGCAGCCGGCCGCCGGCATCGGCCAGCAGCACGTCGGTCTTGCTGCCGCCCCCGTCGACGGCGAGGACCGCGGGACGGGTCACTGCGCCCACGGCAGGTAGCGGGCGTTGGCTGCGAGCAGCAGGTCGGTCAGCCGCTCCGCCCGGTCGAGCTGGCCGATGAGCGGATGCGCCAGCAGGGCTCGGAACACCCGCTCGCGGCCACCCTGCAGGGCGGCCTCAAGCGCGAGCTCCTCGTACGCGGACACGTGCTGCACCAGCCCGGCGTAGAGCGGGGCCAGCGGTTCCAGCTCGACCGGCGTGGCCCCGTGCGCGCCGATGACGGCCGGCACCTCGATCGCGGCATCGTCGGACAGCCCGGCGAACGTGCCGTTGTTGCGCAGGTTGACGACCTGCACGTCTCCCCCGTCGGACATCAGCGAGGCGACCAGATCGACTGCTGCTTCGGAGTAGTAGGCACCACCGCGCTGCTGGAGCAGGGCCGGCTTGGTGTCCAGCGCCGGGTCGGCGTAGATCTCCAGCAGCTCACGCTCGATGGCCGCGACCTTGGCCGCCCGTGACGGCTCCGACCGCTGCTCGGTCACGACCGCGTCGTGCTGGTAGAAGTAGCGCAGGTAGTAGGACGGCAGCACCCCCAGCCGTCGGGACAGCTCGAGCGGCATGCCCGTACGGCCGGCCAGCTCCTCCCCGTGCTCGGCCATCAGCTGGGGCAGCACGTCGACGCCGTCCAGCCGGATAGCCCGCTCCCAGGTCAGGTGGTTGAGGCCGACGTGGTCCAGGGAGATCCGGGAGGCGGCGACTCCGAGCAGCTGCGCGGCCTGACGCTGGTAGCCGATCGCGACGTTGCACAGGCCCACCGCGCGGTGACCGGCGTCCAGCAGTGCTCGGGTGACGATGCCGACCGGGTTGGTGAAGTCGACGATCCAGGCGTCCGGCCTCGCCAGCTTGCGGACCCGTTCGGCCACGTCCAGGACCACCGGCACCGTCCGCAGCGCCTTGGCCAGTCCCCCTGCCCCGGTGGTCTCCTGTCCCACACAGCCGCACTCGAGCGGCAGCGTCTCGTCGACCGCACGGGCCGTCTGGCCGCCGATCCGCAGCTGGAGCAGCACCACGTCGGCGTCCCGGACGGCCTCGTCGAGATCGGTCGTCCAGCTGACCACCCCGTCGTGACCCTCGCGCGAGAACATGCGCCGGCCAAGGGATCCGACGAGAGCAAGCCGGTCAGCTGCCGGGTCGGTGAGCACCAGCTGTTCGACCGGCAGCGTGTCGCGCAGCCTGGCGATGCCGTCGACCAGCTCTGGCGTGTAGGTCGAGCCGCCACCCACCACGGTCAGCTTCACCGCAGCCCCACCCCCGCACACCGCCACCTGGCGCGACCCTTGGCGTGTCGTACGGCGTGTCGCGCCAGCTGCCGAGCGGTCATCCCTTGACTCCTGTCAGCGTGATGCCCTGGACGAACGCCTTCTGGGCGAAGAAGAAAAGCACGATGACCGGCACCATGACGACGAGGGTGGCCGCCATCACGAGGTTCCACTGCACCTGGTAGAGCGTGCGGAACTGCGAGAGCCCGTACGACAGCGTCCAGTGTGCGTTGTTCTCGCTGGTGTAGAGCAACGGCCCGTAGTAGTCGTTCCAGCACAGCAGGAACATGAACATCCCGGTAGCGGCGAGGGCCGGCTTGGCCATCGGCAGGATGACCCGCGTCATGACCTGCCACTCGCTGCAGCCGTCACATCGCGCGGCGTCGCCGTACTCCTCGGGAATGGTCAGGAGGAACTGCCGCAGCAGGAAGATGCTGAAGGCGTCACCGAAGAGGTTGGGCAGGATCAGCGGCCACAGCGTCCCGGTGAGGTTGAGCTTGGCCCACATCAGGTAGATCGGCACCTGGGTCACCTGCGGCGGCAACGTCATCGCCCCGAGCACCGCGAGGAAGGCGAGATTGGCGCCCCTGAACCGGATCCGGGCCATCGCGTACGCCGCAGGAACGCTCGACACCAGCATGAAGACCGTCGCGAGGACCGCGTACTCCAGCGTGTTGCCGAGGTAGGAGAACATCGGGGCGGTCTGGAACACCTTGGCGTAGTTCCCCGGGTGCCACGAGTGCGGCCACAGGCTCGCGGTGCCGGCCTGCGCCGTGCTCATCATGGACGTCAGGATGATGAACGCGAACGGCAGGACGAACGCCAGCGCCAGCGCCACCGCGACGGCGTGCTTGGCCAGCCAGTAGAGCTTGCGCTCGGTACGGACCCGGCGGACCGAGCGCAGCGTGACGACCGGCCGGTCGACGGTCGTGACGGCGGTCATGCCTCCGCCCCGCGGAAGGAGCCGGAGCGGCGCAGCAGGAAGACGATGAACCCGATCGCGATGAGGAACATGAGCACGGACATGGCGCTCGCGTAGCCGAGGTAGAAGTTGGTGAAACCCTCCTGGTAGAGCCACTGCGAGAAGGTCAGCGTCGAGCCGTTGGGATAGCCGAGCGTGGTCGCCGTGCCGGCCCCGTTGTTGGCCTGGCCGCTGGCGACCTGGGCCGCCACCGTCGCCTGCGTGAAGTACTGCAGCATGTCGATGACGCCGGTGATGGTGGCGAACAGCAGCACCGGCTTGATCGACGGGATCGTGACGTAGCGGAACCGCTGCAGGCCGTTCGCGCCGTCCAGGCTGGCGGCCTCGTACTGGTCCTTCGGTACGTCGAGCAGGCTGGCCAGGAAGATGATCATGATGTCGCCGATGCCCCACAAGCCCAGCAGCACCAGGGCCGGCTTGGACCACGTCGAGTCGGCGAACCAGCCGGGCTGGGAGAGGTGCGCGAAGCCCAGCACCTGGTTGACCGGGCCGACGGCGGGGTTGAACAGGAAGACGAAGGCCACCGTGGCGGCGACCGGCGGAGCCAACGCCGGCAGGTAGAAGAGCGTCCGCAGCAGCCCGGCCCGTCGCTTGATCTGCGTGACGATGCCGGCCGTACCGAGTGCGAACAGGATCCGGCACGGGACCATCACGACGACCAGCCACAGGGTGTTGCGCAAGGCCTGCCAGACGACCGGGTCCTCGGTGAAGAAGTACTTGTAGTTGCGCAGCCCCACCCACTGCGGCGAGGAGAGCAGGTCGAACCGGGTGAAGGAGAAGTAGAACGTGGCAAACAGCGGATAGACGAAGAAGATGAGCAGGCCGATCGTGGCCGGCGCCATCAACGCGGCGGTGAACAGGCCTCTCCGACCGGTCAAGGCGCGGTGCCCAGCTTCAGTGCGTCGTTGATCTGCTTGTCGACGCTGTTGAGACCGCCCTGCAGGTCGGTGCCCGCCTTGCCGGTCTGCCACTTCTGGATCCAGTTCTGGAAGGTGACCTGGTAGGCGCCGCCATTGGGACTGGCCGGCGTGGTCGCCGTGTTCGGGCTGGCGAACACGTCAAGGAACGTCTTGAAGTTGGCGTCCGCCACCAGGTCCGGCGAGTTGAGCGCCGGGTTCCACGTCGGGACGTTCTTGATGCCGTTGGCCAGCTTGACCATGGCGGCGGTGTCGGACGTGAGGTACTTGATGAGGACCCAGGCCGCCTCGGGGTTCTTCGCGCCCTTGCCGATCACGAAGATGTTGCCCGTGACGTAGCCTCCGCCGTACAGGTTGGTCTTGTCGTCGGCCGTCGGGAACGGCGCCGTCGCGTACGACAGCTCCGGGTGCTCGCTCGTGATGAAGGCGTTGCGGTACTCACCGTCGATCATCATCGCGACCTTGCCCTTCTCGAAGTCGTTGTCGGCCGAGAACTCCTGGCCGGCACCGGCGACGAACTTCGCGAGCTTGTCCTGGCCGTAGAACTTGGTCAGGGTCTGGATCCAGCTGAGGTAGGGCTGCCAGCTCTTGTCGGTGCCGATGTTCGAGGTGCCGTCAGGCTTCAGCCAGGTCGCGCCGAACGTCGGGGCGTAGTGGGCGGGCGCGTTCTCGTAGTAGCCGACCGTCGGCACGAAACCGGCCACCTTGATCGAGCCGTCCGCGTTGCGCTTGGTCAGCTTCTCCGCCATGGTCGTCAGCTCGCTCATCGTCTTCGGCGGCGAGGTGTAGCCGGCGGCGGCCAGCATCGTCTTGTTGTAGTAGAGGCCGTAGGTGTCGGCCAGGAAGGGCATCTCGCAGCGAACGCCCTTGTACTCGGTGTAGGACTGCACCGACTGCGGGATCTGGCTGAGGTCGACCTTGTCCCTGGCGATGTACGGGCCCAGGTCGCGGAAAGCGCCGGAGGAGCAGAACTTCCCGGTGATGTCGGTGGAGTAGGACAGGTCCACGTCCGGGCCCTTGCCGGCCGAGATGGCCTGGGTGGCCTTGGTGTCGTCCTGCCCGGATTTCACCACGACCTTGATGTCGGGGTAGGCCTTCTCGAAGTCGGCCACCACGGCGTCGATCGCCTTGGCCTCCCGGCCGGTGAAGAAGTGCCACAGCTGTACGGTGCCGCTGACCTTGGCCGGCGCCGACGGCAGCGGCGACGCCGACGTGGTCGCTGCCGCAGGCGCGCCCGCCGTGGTCGTGGCTCCCCCTGGCCCGGCGTTCGACGAGCTGCCGCTCGTGCCGCACGCGGCGAGGGTCAGGGCGACCGCGCCGAGGGAGGCGACGCCGGCAGTCCTACGCAGACGAGCTGTCACTGAACTGCTCCTTCGTGCGG
Organism: Frankiales bacterium; assembly: GCA_033851695.1. Lineage (GTDB taxonomy): Bacteria > Actinomycetota > Actinomycetes > JAWWOL01 > JAWWOL01 > JAWWOL01. The sequence continues at coordinate 3,642 of JAWWOL010000007.1, read as the reverse complement.
GCGGGGTGGGGCTTGCTGCTGTGGGGGGAGCCGAAGTGCACGTCGCGGACCAGGCCCAGGGCCATGACGAGCGCGCCCGCAGTCACCGCATTGCCGTCAACGGCGCTGAGCGCGACCCGCGGGCGGAGCGGCGTCAGGTCGCGCAGCCTGCGCTCCACGAGGCCACGCAGGACGGTTCCTCCGGCAAGCGCGACATCCCCGGTGAGGACGACCAGGCTGGGGTCGAGCACTGCCACGATCGTGGACAGGCCGGTGGCAAGCCGGGCGGAAAGCTCTGTCAGCAAAGGCTTTCCGGCGGGTCCGGCGGCAGCTGCCCGGCGTACGGCCACCTCAGCCGTACGGCCGTTGAAGCCGTGCTCCTTGGCCAGCCGCAGCACGGCCGGACCACCGACGAGGTCCTGGAACCGCCGGCCCCGAGCCTGCCCCGGGGCGGCAGCGACCGGCATGTAGCCGATCTCCCCTGCCCCGCCGGTGGCGCCCCGGTGCAGGGTGCCACCGAGGTCGATGGCCATGCCGAGGCCAGCGCTGACCCAGAGCATGGCGAAACTGTCCACGTCCCGCGCCACCCCGGCGTCCCGCTCGGCGATGGCCGCCAGGTTGACGTTGTTCTCCAGGTCCACGGGTACGCCGAGCAGGTCCTGCAAGGTGGACAGGACGCCGGGCTTGGACCAGGTCGTGAGGTGGGTCGCGTGGGCCAGCCGGTCGGTGGTCGGGTCGTAGACGCCGGGGGCGCCGATGACGACATGGTCGACGCCGGACACGCCGGCCGCCGCCGTGGCGGCGACGAGCCCGCGCCGGATGTCCCCGACCGGGTCGGCGCCGCCACCGCGACCGGTGCGGACGACCGCCTCGCCGGTGACGCGCCCCGCGAGGTCCGCGACCGTCACGGTGAGCTGCGACGGGATGACGTCGACGGCGGCGACGTGCGCCACGGAGCCGGCCACCGCGTAGAGCTGGGCACCCGGGCCGCGGGCCCCCGTACTCATGCCCACCGGGACCACCAGGCCGTCCGCCTCGAGCCGACCGAGCAGCTGGGACGCGGTCACCTTGGACAGGCCGGTCAGCTCACCCAGCTGGGTGCGCGAGAGCGAGCCATGGCGCAGCAGCAGGTCGAGCGCCGCGCGGTCGTTGATCGCGCGGAGCAGCTGCGGCGTGCCGGTGCGGTTCAACTGCCCTCCCGGCTCTCGCAGGGCACTGTAAGGAAACTTTCCTGTCAGTGCCGGGAACGTAGCGAGAGTGCCCGGAGCCCGTCAAGAGGGCGAATCCACTTGTTACCTGGCCGTCACCCGCGCCGGGTCAGACGCCGACCGGGTGCCAGACCGTCTTGGTCTCGAGGAAGGCGGTCAGCCGCGCTGTGCCGGGATCGGCGTACCAGTCCGTCTCCGACGGCACGACGACCCGCTTGACGTTGTCGGCAGCCGCCCGCTGCAGGTCGCCGAACTCCTCGACGCCGGCCAGGTCGATCGCGTTGACGTCCATGTGGGCGGCCAGTCCGGGTGCCAGCTCGGCGGTGAAGCCCGTGAGCAGGTTGACCACTCCGCCGGGCAGGTCGGACGTCGCGAGCACCTCGCTCAGCGTGACGGCCGGGAGCGGCGACCGCTCACTCGCCACGACCACGCAGGTGTTGCCGGAGACGATGACCGGCGCGACCACCGAGACCAGGCCGAGCAGCGACGGCGACTGAGGTGCGATGACCGCGACGACTCCGGTCGGCTCGGGTACGGAGAAGTTGAAGTACGGGCCGACGACCGGGTTGGCGGCCCCTGCGACAGCGGCGATCTTGTCCGACCAGCCCGCGTACCAGACCCAGCGGTCGATCGCCTCGGCAACCTCGCGCTGCGCCTGCTCCGGCGACAGCCCGCCGGCCAGCGCCACCTCGTCCACGAACTGCGAGCGCCTGCCCTCGAGCAGCTCGGCGACCCGGTAGAGGACCTGGCCGCGGTTGTAGGCAGTAGCCGCCGACCACGACGGGAAAGCCTTGCGGGCAGCCACCACCGCGTCCCTGGCATCCTTGCGCGAGGCCTGCGCCGCGTTGGCAAGGAACTGGCCGGACGCACCGACGACCTCGTACGTCCGGCCGGACTCCGAGCGCGGGAAAGCCCCTCCCACGTAGAGCTTGTACGTCTTGCGGACGCCGATGCGGTCCTCAGCCATGCTGGCCTCCCTCAGCCGAGCCGACCGCGAGGTAGGCGGCCAGCCCGGGGACGCCGCCCTCGCGGCCGAACCCCGACTCCTTGTAACCGCCGAACGGCGACGCCGGGTCGAACCGGTTGAACGTGTTGGCCCACACCACGCCGGCACGGAGCCGCTGCGCCATCCACAGGATGCGCGAGCCCTTCTCCGTCCAGACGCCGGCCGAGAGCCCGTACGGTGTGTTGTTGGCCTTCTCGACCGCCTCATCGGGAGTACGGAACGTCAGCACGGACAGCACCGGCCCGAAGATCTCCTCGCGGGCGATGCGGGTCGACTGCGCGACATCGGTGAACAACGTCGGCGCGAACCAGAAGCCGGTCCCCGGCAGCTCGCACTCCGGACTCCATCGGGTCGCACCCTCGGCTACCCCCGAGTCGGCGAGCGCCGTGATCCGGGCCAGCTGTTCCGCGGAGTTGATGGCACCGATGTCGGTGTTCTTGTCCATGGGGTCACCGAGGCGCAGGGTGCCGAGTCGCCGCTTGAGCTTGTCCAGCAGGGGATCCAGCACGGACTCCTGCACGAGCAGGCGAGATCCTGCGCAGCAGACGTGGCCCTGGTTGAAGAAGATCCCGTTGACGATGCCCTCGACCGCCTGGTCGATCGGTGCGTCGTCGAAGACGATGTTGGCTGCCTTGCCGCCGAGCTCGAGGGTCAGTTTCGTACGGGACCCGGCCAGCGTCCGCAGGATCTCCTTGCCCACCTCGGTCGAACCGGTGAACGCGACCTTGTCGACTCCCGGGTGGCCGACCAGCGCCCGTCCGGTCTCCCCCGCCCCGGTGAGGATGTTGACCACCCCAGGCGGCAGGTCGGCCTGCTGGCAGATCTCGGCGAACAGCAGCGCCGTCAGCGGGGTGGTCTCGGCCGGCTTGAGGACCACGGTGTTGCCGGCAGCCAGCGCGGGCGCGATCTTCCACGCCAGCATCAGCAACGGGAAGTTCCACGGGATCACTTGCGCGGCGACCCCCAGCGGCTGCGGGTCCGCGCCCAGACCGGCGTACGGCAGCTTGTCGGCCCAGCCCGCGTAGTAGAAGAAATGCGCTGCTGCCAAAGGGATGTCGACGTCGCGGGACTCGCGGATCGGCTTGCCGTTGTCGAGGGTCTCGACGACGGCCAGCTCGCGGGACCGCTCCTGCAGGATGCGCGCGATCCGGAACAGGTACTTCGCCCGCTCGCGTCCGGGCAGCCCCCGCCACACCTCGTCGTAGGCCTTGCGGGCGGCCATGACCGCCCGGTGGACGTCCTCCGCCGAGGCCGCGGCAACCTCGGCCAGCACCTCCTCCGTCGCGGGGTTGACCGTCTTGAAGGCATCCCCGCCGAGCGGATCGACGAACTCACCGCCGATGTAGAGCCCGTACGAGGAACGCAGCTTGGCCACGTCCCGCGACTCGGGCGCCGGTGCGTAGTCGAAGGTCATCGCAGGCCCATCAGTCGAGGGTGAAGTAGTCGGGA